>NZ_JBHVDI010000028.1:0-31060 GCF_042802875.1 Kocuria sp. NPDC057446
GTCCTCGGACCTGCCGGCCGATCCCCGTCCTGCGCCCCTGGTCCCACGCGTGGTCCGCCCCGCCTTGTGACGTCCGGTCCCTGTGGTTCGATGGACGCGGACCCGGGACGGACCCGGTGCCGTCGGAAGGAAGCGCATGTTCCTGCTGGGCCCCGAGGCGGATCTCGTCTTCTCCGCGAGCGACCTCGTGCGCGCGGCCGAGTGCCCCTACGCGAGCCTGTCCGTCCTCGACGAGAAGCTGGGCCGCTCGCCCCGCCGCACCGTGGAGCGGGACGCGATGCTCGCCCGCACGGCCGAGCTGGGCGACGCCCACGAGCACCGGGTCCTGGCCGCGCACCTCGAGGCGTTCGGCCCCTGGGACGCCGCCACCGGGCGGGGCGTGCACGAGGTGGAGCCGGCCCGGCGGATGGACCGGGACGAGCTGACGGCCAAGCACGACGAGTCCCTGGCCGCCCTGCGCGCGGGGGCGGACGTGGTCTTCCAGGCCTCCTTCTTCGACGGCGCCTTCCACGGCCGCGCCGACTTCCTCGTCCGCGGCCCGGACGGGTCGTACGCCGTGCACGACACGAAGCTGGCCCGGCACGCCAAGGTCACCGCCCTGCTCCAGCTCGCCGCCTACGCCGACCAGCTCGAGCGGGCCGGGGTGGACGTGGCCCCCGAGGTCACCCTGGTCCTCGGCGACCAGCGGGAGGCGGTCTTCCCCGTCTCCGAGCACCTGGCGGTCTACCGCGAGCGCCGGGAGCGGTTCGTCGCGGCCGCCGCCGCGCACCGCGCCCGGTCCGGGCCCGTGGACTGGCAGGACGACGGCGTCCCCCGCTGCGGCCGGTGCGAGCACTGCGCCCGGGCCGTCGCCGAGCACCGGGACCTGCTGCTGACGGCGGGGCTGTCCGTGCGGATGCGCCGCACCCTGCGCGACCGGCACGGGGTGCGCACCGTCGACGAGCTCGCGGTGCTGGAGGACGAGCGGCTGCCCGCCGCCGTGCGGCGGCTGCGGGACCAGGCGGCCATGCAGACCGGCCGGGGCCGGGAGGACGGCGCGGTCGAGTACCCGAAGGACGGGGGGACCCGCCGGGTCGCCTACCGGGTCACGGCCACGGACCCGGTGCGGCGGCTGCCGGCCCCCGACGCCGGGGACGTGTTCTTCGACTTCGAGGGCGACCCGCTGTGGCAGGACCCCGCGGACCCGACGTCCTGGGGCCTGGAGTACCTGTTCGGCGTCGTCGAGCAGCCCCCGCGCCCCGGGGACACCCCCGTCTTCCGGCCGTTCTGGGCGCATTCCCGGGCCCAGGAGCGGGATGCGCTGCGGGCGTTCCTGGACTACGTGGCACAGCGGCGCGCGCGCTTCCCCGGGATGCACGTGTACCACTACGCCGACTACGAGAAGGCGGCCCTGCGCCGGCTCTCGCTCGTGCACGCGGTGGGCGAGGACGCCGTGGACGAGCTGCTGCGCGAGAACGTCCTGGTGGACCTCTACGACACCGTGCGGGCGAGCCTGCGGCTGTCGGAGAGCTCCTACTCCATCAAGAAGCTGGAGCCGCTCTACATGGGCGAGCACCTGCGCACCGGGGACGTCGTGGACGCCGGTGCGTCGGTGGTCGCCTACGCCGACTGGTGCACCGCCCGGGCGGCCGGGCGGGAGGAGGACGCGGCGCGGCTGCTGTCCGGGATCGCCGACTACAACGCCTACGACTGCCTCTCGACCCTGCGGCTGCGGGACTGGCTGCTGGGGCTCGCCGGGATCTCCCCGGACCCGGCGGACCACCCGCCGCGCCCCGCACCGGAGCGGCTCGAGCTGGCCGAGGAGCTGCCGGACGCCGGGATGACCGGCGCCGAGCAGCGCCTGCACGAGCACCTGGACGACCCGGCCGCGCGGGACGCCCTGACCGAGGAGCAGCGCACGGCCGTCGCGATGGTCGCCTCCGCCACCGGCTACCACCGGCGCGAGCGCAAGCAGTACTGGTGGGCCCACTTCGACCGCCTCGAGGGCCCCGTGGAGGACTGGGAGGACACCCGCGACGTGTTCGTGGTCCGGCGCGCGGAGGTCCTGGCGGACTGGGCGAAGGACCCCGGCAAACGCAGCAGCGCCGCACCCACCCGGCTCCTGCGCCTCGCGGGCCGGTTCGGCGAGGGCTCCACCCCCAAACCCGGCACCGCCGGACTGTTCCTGATGTACGGGGCCCCCGTGCCCGCGCACCTGGCCGGGGACGCCGCCCCGCGCGGCAGCGGCCGCGCCGGGGACTGGACCGCCGCCCTCGAGGACGTCGAGGAGCACGAGGACGGCACGGCGGTGCTCACCGTGCGCGAACGGCTCAAGAAGCCGCGGGACGCCCCGGCCCCCGAGCCCTGGGCGGAGCTGCCCATCGCGCTGGGCCCGGCCCGGCCGATCGCCACCGGCTCCCTCGAGGAGTCCCTGCAGACCCTCGCCGCGCGCACGGCCGACGCCCTGCCGGAGCTGCCGCGGCAGCCCGGCCTGGAGCTGCTGCAGCGCCGGTCGCCGCGGCCCGCGGACGGGAGCCCCCTGCCCCGCCCGCACGACGGCCCCGACGGCACGATCGACGCCGTGGTGCGGGCCCTGCGCTCCCTCGACCGCAGCTTCCTCGCCGTCCAGGGGCCCCCGGGCAGCGGCAAGACGTTCCTCGGCTCCCACGTGATCGGCCGGCTCGTGGCGGCCGGCTGGCGGATCGGCGTGGTGGCGCAGTCCCACGCCGTCGTCGAGAACCTCCTCACCGGAGTGCTCGAGAAGGGCGGGGTCGCCCCCGAGCGCGTCGGCAAGAAGCCGCCCTCCGGCCGGCCCGCGGACCGGGAGACGCCGTGGCGCGACGTCCCCGGCAAGGACTTCGCCGCGTTCCTGGCCGAGGGCGGCGCCGTGGTGGGCGGCACCGCGTGGGACTTCTCCCACGCCCAGCACCTCGAGGAGGAGGCCCTGGACCTGCTCGTCGTGGACGAGGCCGGACAGTACTCGCTGGCCAACACCCTGGCCGTGTCCCGCGCCGCGCGGCGCCTGCTGCTGCTGGGCGACCCGCAGCAGCTGCCGCAGGTCTCGCAGGGCACCCACCCCCTGCCCGTGGACGAGTCGGCGCTGGGCTGGCTCTCCCACGGCTCGCCCACCCTGCCCGCCGAGCACGGCTACTTCCTGGACCGCTCCTGGCGGATGCACCCGGCCCTGTGCGCACCGGTCTCCGAGCTCTCCTACGCCGGGCGGCTCGGGTCCGCCCCGGCCGCGGGCCGCCGCGAGCTCACCGGCGTGGACCCGGGCCTGCGCACCTGCTACGTCGAGCACACCGGCAACCGCACGGCCTCCCCCGAGGAGGCCCGGCGCGTCGTCGAGCTGGTGCACGAGTTCGTCGGCACGCCGTGGCGCCCCGGCCCGGAGGTCCTCCCCTCGCCCCTCACGCCCGAGGACGTGCTCGTGGTGGCCGCGTACAACGCCCAGGTCGAGCTGATCGGCCGGGAGCTCGCCGCCGCGGGCCTGCGGGACGAGGACGGCGGCGGGGTCCGGGTGGGCACCGTCGACCGGTTCCAGGGCCAGGAGGCGCCCGTGGTGATCGTGTCCATGGCGGCCTCCGCCGCCGACGGCCCGCGCGGCATGGAGTTCCTGCTCTCCCCCCACCGGCTCAACGTGGCGGTCTCCCGGGGCCAGTGGTGCGCCGTGCTGGTGCGCTCCCCGGCCCTGACGGACTACCTGCCCGCCACCCCGGAGGCGCTGCAGGTGCTCGGCCGCTTCACGAGGCTGTGCCGCCACGGGCGGTCCGCGGGGCTGCCGTGAGCCCCGGGCGCGTGCCCTACGTCCTGCACTTCGAGTCCAGGACGGTGGTGCTCGGCGAGCCCGCCCACCTGGAGGAGCTGGACGCCCTGCTGCGGCGCGCCGACGTGCCGACCCGGCCCACCTACTGGCACGGCATGCGCCGGGAGGACCCCGGGGCGGCGCTCAACAGCGTGGGCACGGACCTCACCGCGGAGCAGTTCTGGGACCGTGTGGAGGCCGGGGCGTTCGCCGCCGCCCGGTGGCCCGTGGACCTCGACGGCCCGCTCTACCTCCCGGCCCCGCCCGCGTGGCTGCAGCGGGCCCGGGCGTGGGAGTACGACCCCCTCGCGCCGCCCCTGGGCGCGGCGGCGCCGGGCGGATGGCTGCGGGCCCCGGGCTGGGCCGGCACCGAGAACAACGACGCCGGGGCATCGGTGGGGCTGCTCCAGCTGACCGACCCGGACTCCTTCTGGGTGCTGGGCTCCGACGCCGACCTGGCGGAGGTCGCCGCCACGGCCAAGGAGCTGGTCTCCTTCCGGCAGGGCTTCGACCGGCTCACCGCCTACTTCGGCCCCGACGACCGCATCGGGTGCCTGCGCCTGCCCGTGGTCTGCCGGGAGCCCCTGGAGGACGAGCTGATCGTGCAGGGCGTGGACATCGAACCGCGGTTCTGGGAGTG
Source organism: Kocuria sp. NPDC057446 (assembly GCF_042802875.1). Classification (NCBI taxonomy): domain Bacteria; kingdom Bacillati; phylum Actinomycetota; class Actinomycetes; order Micrococcales; family Micrococcaceae; genus Kocuria; species Kocuria sp. NPDC057446. The sequence goes on from NZ_JBHVDI010000028.1 coordinate 4,425, forward strand.
AGCCCCGGCCGCGTCCCCGCTGCCCCGGTGCCGCCGTGCCCGATACTGGGACCGTGTACGTCGTGACCCTGGACCAGCGCCGCCGCGAGGCGGGCGACCTCGTGCCGGTCCTCCTGCGCCGCCTCGCGGACCTCGAGACCGTGGTGCCGTTCCAGCGCGCCCGGGCGCACGCGGTCCAGGGCATCACCGCTGACCCCGGTGCCGCGGTCGCGGCCGCCCTCGCGGGTCTGCGCGGCGGTGCCTGGAGCGTGGGGATCGGAGTGGGGCCCGTCCGGCTCGAGACGGCGACCGATCCGGAGGGGCGGACGGGTCTGCGCGCCGACGGCCCCGGGACGGTGCATGCCCGCCACGCCGCCGAGTCCGCCGCCGGGCGGGTGCCGGTCCGCGTGACCGCCGACGACGCACCGGCCGCGGCGCAGGCGCAGGCCGTGCTGCGGCTGCTGGGCCGGATCGTGACGGAGCGCAGCGACGCGGAGTGGCGGGTGGTCGATCTGCTCGTGCCCGGGGCCCGCGGTCAGCAGAAGGTCGTGGCCGCCGAGCTCGGCATCTCCCCGCAGGCGGTGTCCAAGGCGGTGGCGCGCTCCCTGTGGCAGGAGGAGCAGGACGCCCGTCCCGCGGCGGCCCGCCTGCTGGGCCTGTGCGAGCCGGGGCCGGACGGGCCCTCCGGCGGGGCTCAGGGCTCGACGATGAACCCCTCGGAGAGCATCCACTCGTAGGCGATGTCGGCCGGGTCCCGTCCCTCGACGTCCACCTGCCGGTTGAGCTCCTGCATCACGTCGTCGGTGAGGGCCGCGGCGATCGGCTCCAGGACCTGCTCGAGCGCCGGGAACTCCTCCAGCAGCTCCGTGCTGAACACCGGGGCGGCGTTGTACGCGGGGAAGAACTGCCGGTCGTCCTCGAGGACGGTGAGGTCGAGCGCCGGGATGCGGCCGTCCGTGGAGAAGACCTCCCCGATGTTGCACTCCCCGTCGTCCGTGGCCGAGTAGATGGCGCCGGTGTCGTAGATGCCGATGTTGCCCTCGGGCACCTCGCTGCCGCGGTCCAGGTCGTAGTGCGCGAGCAGCGGGGTGAGCCCGTCGCTGCGGGAGTTGAACTCCGACTCCACGCAGAACGTCCGCTCCGCCACGGGCAGGCCCGCGATGTCCGACACCGTGCGCAGACCGTTGGCCTCGGCGTACTCGGAGCGCACGGCCATGGCGTAGGTGTTGTTGAGCGCGGCCGGGGCGCCCCACGTCAGCCCGTTGCCGAGGTCCGCGTCGCGCACCGCCTGCCACTGCTCCTGCTGGTCCGGGATGCCGGTCTCGTTGCCCATGTACGTCAGCCACGCGGTGCCGGTGTACTCGAACGTGAGGTCGGCGTCCCCGGTGAGCATGAGCTCCCGCACGGGCTGGGAGCCGGGGACGTTCGTGATGTCCTCCGTCTCGAAGCCCGCCGCCTGCACGGCCAGCACCGCGATCTTGCCGAGGACGAGCTGCTCGGTGAAGTTCTTGGACGTCACGCGCACCTCCGCGTCCTCGGCCCCCGCCACGGGCTGGATGGAGCCGGGCTCCGCGGCGGGCACGTACGCGGTGGAGGGCTCGAGCCCGCAGCCGGTCAGGAGCAGGCCGGCGCAGGACAGCAGCAGGACGCCGCCGGCGGCAGGAGAGGTTCTCATCGCAGTCCCTTCGGGCGCGCGACGTGCTCCACCACGCGGCCGATCCAGTCGATGGCCAGCGCGAGCAGCGCCACGAGGATCGAGCCGGCGATCAGCACCCGCACGAGGTTGAGGTTGACGCCGGTGGTGATCAGCAGCCCGAGCCCGCCGCCGTTGACGAACGTGGCCAGGGTCGCGGTGCCGACCACGAGGATGAGGGCGGTGCGCACGCCGGCCAGCATGACCGGCACCGCGAGGGGCAGCTCGACGCGGAGCAGCACCGAGACGGCGCTCATCCCCATGCCGCGCCCCGCCTCGACGAGGCTGCGGTCCACGCCGTCCAGGCCGACCATGGTGTTCTTCAGGACGGGCAGGATGGCGTAGACGATCAGCGCGACCACGGCCGCCTGGAAGCCGAAGCCGAACCAGAAGGCGAACAGGACGACGAGGCCCACCGCCGGGGCGGCCTGGCCGATGTTCGCCAGCGCGATCACCGGGCCCGTGAGGAAGCGCAGCGGCCGCCGGGTCAGCAGGACGCCCACCGGGATGGCGATGAGCAGGACGATCACCGTGGCCACGACCGTCAGCTGCAGGTGCTCCACGGTCAGGGACCACAGCGACGCCGGGCTCAGGGTCACGGCCTCCGTCTCCGTCAGCTCCGCCGTGGACAGCCACAGCACGAGCAGGCCCAGCGCCACGAGGATCGCGAGCGGCTGCAGGAGCAGGCCCTTCCAGCTGCGCTGGTCCGGGTCGGCCGCGGACGGGCTGGTCGCCGCGGCGTCGCCGGGGTCCTGCTCCGCGGCGGCGGGGCGCTCGGTCTGCGTGCTCATCGGTCCCCGCCCTCCGCGGTCGCGCTCACCGCGGGCATCTCGCCCGTGTTGTGGCCGAGCGGGGCGTCCTCCGCGGCCACGGCCCGGCGGGCCTCGGTGATCGCGGCCATGACGGTCTCCACGTAGATGACGCCCTCGAACCGGTCCCGCGCCCCCACCACGAGGGCGGCCCCCGTGCTGGAGACGAGCATCGTGTCCAGCGCGTCGTTGAGCGTGGAGCCCGTGCCGACCAGGGGAAGGCGGTCGTTGCGCTCCCCGGGGACGGTCCCGAAGCGCTCCAGCTGCCGGCGGGACGGCCAGGACAGCGGCCGCCCGCGGTCGTCGACGACGACGACGTCCCGGGTGCCCGCCTCGTCGATCCGCCCGAGCACCGCCCGGACGTCCTCCCCGGGACGGGTGGTCACCGCGGGGACGAGGTCGACCTCCCGGACCCGGGTGAGGGTGAGCTGCTTGAGCCCCGCGCCCGAGCCGATGAAGTCCTCCACGAACTCGTCCGCCGGCTCCGCGAGGATGCGCTCCGGGGCGTCGTACTGCACGATCCGGGCGCCCTCGTCGAAGACGGCGATCCAGTCGCCGAGCTTGACCGCCTCGTCGAAGTCGTGGGTCACGCACACGATGGTCTTCTGCAGCTCGTGCTGGATGTTGATGAGCTCGTCCTGCAGCCGCTGCCGGGTGATGGGGTCCACCGCGCCGAACGGCTCGTCCATGAGCAGCACGGGCGGGTCCGCGGCGAGGGCCCGGGCCACGCCGACGCGCTGCTGCTGGCCCCCGGAGAGCTCCCTGGGGTACCGGTCCCGGTAGACGGCGGGGTCGAGGGAGACCAGCTCGAGCAGCTCGTCCACCCGCGCGGCGATGCGCTGCTTGTCCCAGCCGAGCATCTTCGGGACCATGCCGATGTTGGTGGCCACGCTCATGTGCGGGAACAGCCCGCCGGCCTGGATCACGTAGCCGATGCCGCGGCGCAGCTCGTCGCCGTTCATCGAGGTCACGTCCTGGCCGTCGATGACGATCCGCCCGTCGGTGGGTTCGATGAGCCGGTTGATCATCTTCAGCGTGGTGGTCTTCCCGCAGCCGGAGGGGCCCACGAGCATGACGATGCTGCCCGCGGGGATCTCCAGCGTGAGGCCGTCGACCGCGGCCCTGGCCTGGCCGGGATAGCGCTTGGAGACGTTCTCCAGCAGGATCCGGGCTCCGGTGACGGAGGAGCCGGTGCTGGTGGTGGTCACGGAGTCAGACACGGATACCTCGCGATGTGGTGAGTCGGCCGAGCAGCACGAGCAGCCCGTCCAGGATGAGTGCGACGACGATGACGGCGACGACGCCGGTGACGACCGACGCGAAGGAGTTGGCGCCCCCGAGCCGCGAGAGGCCGGAGAAGATGAACCCGCCCAGACCGGGGCCGAGCACGTAGGCGGCGATGGCGGCCACGCCCATCACCATCTGCGCCGAGACCCGCATCCCGGCCTGGATGACGGGCCACGCCATGGGCAGCTCCACGCGCAGGAAGGTGGCCGCCCGGCCCATGCCGAGCCCGCGCGCGGCCTCGACGGTGGCCTGCGGCACCCCGGCCAGCCCGACGACCGCGTTGCGCAGCACGGGGAGGACCGCGAAGAAGGTGACGACCACGACCGCGGGGGTCACCCCGAAGCCCAGCGGGGCGATCAGCAGGCCGATGAGTGCGAAGGAGGGGATGGTCAGCCCCACGGCCGAGAGGTTGTTGGCCAGGTTCGTGAGCCGGGGCGAGCGGTAGCACAGCGCCGCGATGCCCACGGCGAGGACGGTGGCCAGGACCAGGCACTGGACCACCAGGGAGAAGTGCTGCCAGCTGGCGAAGAGGATCTGCTCCCACCGGTCGGACACGTACTCGATCACGGCACGCCTTTCGGTCGTCGGCGATGACGTCGTCACCCGGTCTGCCGACCACGCTATCACCCCGCCTGCATGGATGTGATGCGGCTCACATCGGTCGGGGCGGTGCCGGAACGGTTGTCCGGCGGCGTGCCCGTTGGCAGACTCGGGGCATGACAGAGCCCCGGGACACGTACGACGTCGTGGTGGTCGGCGGGGGTCCCGTCGGCGAGAACGCGGTCCACCGCGTGGTGCGCGGCGGGCTGAGCGCCGTGCTCGTCGAGGCGGAGCTCGTGGGCGGGGAGTGCTCCTACTGGGCGTGCACCCCGTCGAAGGCGCTGCTGCGCCCCGGCGCCGCGATCGAGGCCGCCCGCGCGGTGGCCGGAGCGGCCGAGGCCGTGACCGGGCCGCCGGACGCGGCGGCGGTGCTGCGCCGCCGGGACGGTTTCGCCGCGCACTGGGACGACGCGGGCCAGGTCGAGTGGCTGGCCGGGGTCGGCGCGGACCTGGTCCGGGGCCGGGGCGCGCTGGCCGGGCCCCGGCAGGTGCGGGTCACCGCGGAGGACGGCGGCTCCCGGGTGCTGGCGGCCCGGCACGCCGTGGTGCTGGCCACGGGCTCGAGGCCGGTCGTGCCCCGCGTCCCGGGTCTCGAGGACGTGCCGTTCTGGGGGACGCGGGACGCCACCGCCGCACAGGAGGTCCCCCGGTCCCTGGCGGTGCTCGGCGGGGGCGTGGCCGGCACGGAGCTCGCCCAGGCCTTCGCCCGCCTGGGCTCCCGGGTCACGGTGGTCGCCCGCAGCCGGCTGCTGAGCGCCTTCCCGCCCGCCGCCGCGCGGCTGGTCGCGGAGGCCCTGGCCGCCGAGGGTGTCACGCTCGTGGAGGGACGGGCCACGGAACGGGTCCGCGCCGCCGGCAGCGGGATCGAGCTCGACCTGGAGGGCGGCGGGACCGTCGCCGCGGAGCGGCTGCTGGTGAGCACGGGGCGGCGGCCCGCCCTGGCGGACCTGGGCCTCGAGGAGCTCGGCCTGGACCCCGCCGCCCTGCGCGTGGACCCCTCCGGCCTGGTCGCGGGCGCGGAGGGGTCCTGGCTCTACGCCGCCGGGGACGCGGCGGGCGGTCCGCTGCTGACGCACCAGGGCAAGTACCGGGCGCGTGCTGTCGCGGACGCGGTCGTGGCCCGTGCGGCCGGCCGCCTGGGGGCGTCCGCGCCCCCGTGGTCCCCGTTCGCGGCCACGGCCGACGAGTGCGCCGTGCCGCAGGTCGTCTTCACCGACCCCGCCGTGGCGTCCGTGGGCCGCTCCGCGGAGCAGGCCCGCGAGGACGGGCTGGAGGTGGACGTCGTGGAGCACGCCATCGACGTGGCCGGGGCGCTCCTGCACCGCGACGGATACCGCGGCTGGGCCCAGCTCGTCGTGGACCGGCGGCGCCGGACCCTGGTGGGCGCGACCTTCGCCGGACCGGACGTGGCGGAGCTGCTGCACGCGGCGACGGTCGCCGTGGTCGGCGAGGTGCCGCTGGAGCGGCTGTGGCACGCGGTGCCCGTCTTCCCCACCGTCAGCGAGGTGTGGCTGCGGCTGCTCGAGGAGTACGGCCTGTGACCCGTGGGGCTCAGAGCAGGGAGCGCAGGATCCGGGCGACGCCGTCCTCGTAGACCGTGTGCGTGACCTCGTGGCACGCGGCCGCGACCTCGTCGGGGGACTGGCCCATGGCCACGCCGCGGGCCGCCCAGTCGAGCATCTCGATGTCGTTGCGGCCGTCGCCGACGGCGACCGTGTGGGACGGGTCCACGCCGAGCCGGCGGCGGATCTGCTCCAGGGCGCTGGCCTTGGACACGCCGTTGGCGGCGATGTCGAGCCAGGCGCTCCAGCCCACGGAGTAGGTCACGCCGTGCAGCCCGGCCTCGTCGATGGCCAGGGCGAACTCCTCCGGGGTGTGCTCGGTGCTGTACACCACCATGCGCACGGCCTTCATCCGCGCCAGCTGGTGCAGGTCCACGCCGATCGCCTCGATGCCGAAGGACGCGTCCTGGAAGCGCTCCGTGGAGTAGAAGGACCCGTCCTCGGTCTCGAGGGCGAACTTCGCGGTGGGCAGGCGCTGCTCGAGGGCCTCGAGGGCCTGGCCCGGGTCGAAGGACACGCACTCGAGCACCCGGTGGTACTCCGGCAGGTCGGGGTCCAGCTCGAGCGTCATGCCCCCGTTCGAGCACACGGCGTAGCCGCGCTCCTGGCCGATGAGCTCCACCACGGGCAGGGTCGCCCCCTTGGAGCGGCCGGTGGAGATGACCACGTGGTGGCCGGCCTCGATCACGGCCCGGGCGGCGTCGCGCACCGGGCTGGACATGTGGCCGTCGTGGTCGACGAGCGTCCCGTCGACGTCGAGGGCCACCAGGTACTGGACGCCGGCCTCCTTCTTCCACCCGTTCGAGCGGGGCGGCTGGACCTTGAGGGGGATCCGGACGTCGGCGGCGGAGCGCGCGGGCGCGGTGGTGCCGCCGGCCGTGTCGCTGAGGTCCTCCGAGTGATCGACCTTCAGCGGGACGGTGGAGTTGATGCCGACGAGTTCGTGCTGGTCCTCGGTGCCAGCGGTCTTTTCTTTTGTCATGCGGGACATGGTGCCACATCACACCGACAGGATGGCCGAGATTTCGACGTGAGCTGAACGGGAGCCGAACACCGCCCGGCGGCTCAGCGACGGACGGGAATGACCTCCTGGCCGCGCAGGTAGGGCCGCAGCGCCTCGGGCACCCGCACCGAGCCGTCGGCCTGCTGGTGCGTCTCGAGGATGGCGGCCAGCCAGCGGGTGGTCGCCAGCGTCCCGTTGAGGGTGGCCACCGTGCGGGTGCCCCCCTTGCGGGCCGCGCCGGCGGCGTCGGTGGTCTCGGGCAGCCGCTCGCGGATGTTGAGCCGCCGCGCCTGGTAGGTGGTGCAGTTCGACGTCGAGGTCAGCTCCCGGTACCTGCCCTGGGTGGGCACCCACGCCTCGCAGTCGAACTTGCGCGCCGCGGAGGTGCCGAGGTCGCCCGCGGCGGTGTCGATCACCCGGTAGGCGAGCTCGCACTTGGCGAGCATCTCCTCCTCCCAGGCGAGCATCCGCGCGTGCTCCGCCTCGGCGTCCTCCGGGGAGCAGTAGACGAACATCTCGAGCTTGTTGAACTGGTGCACGCGGATGATCCCCCGGGTGTCCCGCCCCCCGGAGCCGGCCTCGCGGCGGTAGCAGGAGGACCACCCGGCGTAGCGCAGCGGACCGTCGGAGAGATCGAGGATCTCGTCGGCGTGGAAGCCGGCGAGGGGCACCTCGGAGGTCCCCACGAGGTAGAGCTCGTCCTTGCCCACGTGGTAGATCTCGTCTGAGTGCGCGACGTCGAAGCCCGTGCCGCTCATGATCTCGGGACGCACGAGGTTCGGGGTGGTCATGGGGACGAAGCCGTTGTCCACGGCCTGGTCCTGCCCCATGAGCAGCAGCGCGGTCTCGAGCCGGGCGACGTCCCGCTTCAGGAAGTAGAACCGCGCGCCGGAGACCTTGGACCCTCGCTCCATGTCGATGCCGTCCACGAGCTCGCCGATCTCGAGGTGGTCCTTCGGCTCGAGGCCCTCGGCGGCGAAGTCGCGGGGCTCACCGACGGTCCGCAGCAGCGCGAAGTCGTCCTCGCCGCCCGCGGGCACGCCGTCGAGGACGAGGTTGTCCACGACCGCGACGAGCTCGTCCTGCCGGGCGCGGGCGGCCTCCGACGCCGCCTGCGCCTGCTTGACCCGTGCGGCCAGCTCCTTGACCTCCGCGAGCAGCGCCTGCTTCTCCTCGCCCCGGGCCCGGGCCACCTGCTTGCCGAAGGCGTTCTGCTCGGCCCGCAGGGACTCGTACTCGGTGATCAGCCGGCGGCGCTCGACGTCCGCCTCCAGGATCCGGTCGATCAGGGAGACGTCCGCACCGCGGGCACGCTGGGAGGCGCGGAAGACGTCGGGGTTCTCACGGAGCTGGTTGATGTCGATCACCCTGACAGGGTACCCAAGTCCCCGGCAGGCCACCGGGTTAGGGTGGAGGACCATCGCGATGTGCCCGGGCGCCCCGGGCCGCCCGGCACCGTGCCGCGTCGCCACCGCACCGTCCCACCGCACCACTCCGCCCCACCGCACGGCGCCGCCGGTCCCCCGCGCCGCAGAACCGAGGAGTCCTTCCGTGTCCGCCATCCCCGTGGCCCCCCGCCGGGTCGCCGTCGTCATCAACCCCATCAAGGCCGACGCGGACGTCGCCCGCGACGCCGTCATCATCGGCTGCCGCAAGGGCGGGTTCCCCGATCCGCTGTTCTTCGAGACCGCGGCGGACGACCCGGGCTCGTCCATGACCCGGCAGGCGCTGGAGCAGGACGTCGACCTGATCATCGCCGCCGGCGGCGACGGCACCGTCCGCGCCGTGGCGGAGGCGCTGATCGGCCACGACACCCCGCTGGGCCTCATCCCGCTGGGCACCGGCAACCTCCTGGCCCGCAACCTGGGCGCCGACCTGGGCGATCCGCACCGCAACGTGGACATCGCGCTCTTCGGCGCGGAGCGCGCCATCGACATGGCCACGTTCCGCGTGGAGCTCGAGGACGGCTCGGTCCGGGACCACGCGTTCTGCGTGATGGGCGGGGCCGGCTTCGACGCGCAGATCATGACGGACACCCGGGACGAGCTCAAGAAGCTGGTCGGCTGGGCGGCGTACGGGGAGGCCGGTGTCCGGCACCTGATCGCGCCCCCGCGGTGGGCCCGCTTCCGGATCGACGACGGCGAGTGGCAGAGCCGCCGCGTCCGCTCCGTGATGACGGCCAACTGCGGGATCCTGACCGCGGGCCTGATCCTGGTGCCGCAGGCGAAGATCAACGACGGCCTGCTGGACCTCGTGGTGATGTCCCCGCGCAGCACCCTGGAGTGGGCGCTGATGGCCGCGAAGGTCGTGTTCCGCCAGCGGCGGGACCTGCCCGTGATCGAGTTCTTCGCCGCCCAGAAGGTGCGCGTGGAGTTCCACGAGCCCATCGAGTCCCAGATGGACGGCGACGGCACCGGGCGGATCAACGGGTTCGAGTCCGAGATCCTGCCGGGCGCGCTCTCCGTGCGCGTGCCGCCCTCGCAGGGCGACTGACCCGCGGCCCGGCCCCGGACGCCCCGGATCAGTCAGCGGGGTCAGTCGGCAGGGTCAGTCGGCGGGGTCGGGCCGGCGGCTGAGACCCGCCACGAACGCGCCGACGAGGGCGAGCACGGCCAGGCCCACGGCGACGAGCGGGCCCCGCCCCCGGTCCGTGAGCGAGGCGCCCGGCTCGGGAACCACGCGGGAGGCCGGCTCCAGCTCGAGCGCGTCGGCGGCCCGCGGGTCGCCGGCGGAAGGGCCCGGGCCGACCTCCGCACGGACCACCTGGACGGGTTCGGGCAGCGGGGCCGCCCCGGCCGGCGGAGCGGCGAGCGCACAGGCCAGGAGGGCCGGGGCGGCGGCGAGTGCGAGTCGGCGGACAGCGGGAACGGGCATGGTGGCACCTCCGGTCGGGCTCGGTCCCGACCCGGGGGGTCGATCGACACCGGCTGAAGATCGCGGGCACGGACGCGCCCGCCTCCCCATGGTGCATGTATTCGCAATAGCTAACAAGCGGGGTGCGGTGCGCGTCCTTCCGTTACGGGAGGTCCGTCGCGGCCGGCGCCGGCCGGGACTCCGGAGCACCGCCGCCGCGCCCCTGCAGACCTGCGACCCAGGCCTCCGCCTCGCGGAAGGCGCCGTCGGAGTGGTGCCGGGCGACCGTCGCGACCTTGTGGTCGGCCCGCGGGTAGGAGCCCAGGAAGCGCGTGCTGGGACAGACCCGGCGCAGCCCCTCGAGGGCGTCCGCCACCCGGGCGTCGAGGATGTGCCCGTCCACGTCCACGCTGAAGAAGTACTCCCCGAGGAAGTTGCCGGTGGGCCGGGACTCGATCCGCGAGAGGTTGACCCCCCGGGTCGCGAACTGCTCGAGGATCTCCATGAGGGCCCCGGCCCGGTCCTCCCACAGCGGGATGACCAGGGTGGTGCGGTCCGCGCCGGTGCGCGGCGGCAGCGGCGCCTCGGGCCGGGCCACGAGCACGAACCGGGTGACGGCGGCCCGGTTGTCCCCGATGTCCTCCGCCAGCACCTCGAGCTCGGGGTGCTGCTCGACGACCACGGGCGAGCAGACCGCGGCGTCGAAGCCGGCGGGGGACGCCGCGCCGGGGAGCAGGGCCAGGGCCGCGGCCGCCGTGGAGGACGCCGGGACGTAGTCCACGCCCGGCAGCCGGTCGTCCATCCAGCCCCGCACCTGGGCCCAGGCGTGGGAGTGCGTGGCGACCGTGCGGACGTCGGCGAGCACCGTGCCCGGCGGGGCCACGAGGACGAAGCTGATCGGCACCAGCGCCTCGCGCACGATGCGCAGCTCGCTGCCGGTGGCCACGGCGTCGAGCGTCGCGGTCACCCCGCCCTCCACCGAGTTCTCGATGGGCACCATGGCGGCGTCGACCTCGCCGGCGCGGACGGCGGCGAGCGCCACGGGCACGGAGGACACCGGGCGGCGCTCGGCCTCCCGGGCCCCCTCCACGCCCAGCAGCGCGGCCTCGGTGAAGGTGCCGGCGGGCCCCAGGTAGGCGTACCTCACCGGACGTTCGGGGTCTCGCCCGTCTCGGACACCATGGGCTTCTCGGCGTCCATCCACGCCCCCATGCCGCCCAGGACGTTGATGGGGTCGAAGCCGTACTGCTGGAGGTAGGCCGTCGCCTTGAGGGACCGGCCGCCCGAGCGGCAGATCACGTACACGTCCTCGTCCACGGGCACCTCGCCGTAGCGCTCCGGGAGCTGGCGGAGCGGGATGTGCTGGGCCCCGGCGATGTGCCCGGCCTCCCACTCCTCGTCCTCGCGCACGTCCAGCACGCGTGCGCCGTCGGGGATCTCCTCCACCGAGGCGCTGGGCAGGCTGTCCAGGTTGTCCATCGTCCGGGTCCTCTCGTTGCGGGTCGGTCTGCGGTGACCAGCCTAGTCCGCGGGCGTCACGGCCGGGTGGCGGTCAGCGGCCCGACCACGGCCGCAGGACGGCCGCGAGCCAGACGGTGACGGCCACGGCGCCGGGGTCCGGGGTGCCGACGGCCCGCTCCCCCACGTAGCTGGAGCGACCGAGCCCGGCCACCACCCCGGTCGTGGCCTCCGTCCCCTCCTCGGCGCCGCGCAGGAGCGGGGGCACGGTCCGGTGCGGGTCGAGATCCCCGGCCGGGACCGCGGCCAGGGTCGCGGCGGCCGGGAGCAGCGCGTCCATCATGGTGGCGTCCCCCTCCCGGGCGCCGCCGAGCTCCTGCAGGCGGGCCACGGCGTCCTGGAACCCGGCGGCGAGGGTCTCGGGCCGGGCGTGCCGCTCCCCCGGTCCGAAGGCCTCGCCGAGCGCGAGGACGAACAACGAGTACAGCGGTCCGGAGGTGCCCCCGACCTCGTCCTGCAGGAGCTGGGCGACGGCCCGGAACCAGGTGCGCAGGTCCGGGGCCGCCCCCAGCTGCTCCCGGTGCGCCCGCAGGGTCCGCGCCCCCCGGGCGAGATTGGTGCCCAGGTCCCCGTCCCCGACTTTCCGGTCGAGCTCGGTCAGCCGCGGCTCCGCCTCCTCGACGGCGTCCACGGCCCGCCACAGCGCGTCGAGCACCGCGGCGTCCACCGGCTCGGCGCCGGCCAGTTCTGCCACCGGGTCGGGCAGGTCCACGGCGGTCTCCTGCGGGGTCCCGGCCGGGACCGTGGTGGCGATCCATCCGGGGGCGTCGCTGGCGGCGCCCAGCAGCTCCAGCAGCTCGTCGTCCACCCGGGCCAGGGTGACCGAGGCCCCGGGCATGTCCAGGCTGGTCAGCAGGGTCCCGGACCAGCACAGGCGCACGTCGAGCCCGTGCTGCCGGGCCGCCGCGAGCACCTCGCCCGCGAGGATCTCCAGCTCCAGCGGCGGCGTGGCCCCCAGCCCGTTGACCAGGACGACGACCGGGTCCCCCGCGCGCAGTCCCCGGTCGGTCACCACGGTGCCGACCAGCCGGGCGGCGACCTGCCGGGCCGAGTCGGCGGTGCCGCGCTCCAGCCCCGGTTCGCCGTGGATGCCGAGCCCCCACTCCACCTCGTCGTGACCGAGGTCGAAGCTGGTGTCCTGGGCCCCGGGGGCGAGGCTCGGCCCGAGGGCCAGGCCCATGGTGCCCATCCCCGGCAGGAACCGCTCGAGCAGGTCCTGGATCTCCCTGAGACCGCGGCCGGCCTCGGCGGCCGCACCGGCGATCTTGTGCACGAGCACCGTGCCGCCGATCCCGCGGCGGCCGGCGCCGGCGGAGTCGCCCAGGGCGACGTCGTCGGCCACGACGACGGTGGCGACGGCCCGTCCGGCGGCCTGCGCGGTCTCCGCGGCCAGCCCGAAGTTCAGGCGGTCCCCGGTGTAGTTCTTCACGACCAGCAGCACGTCCCGGTCCTCGCCGACCGCCTGGAGCGCCGCCTGCACGGCGTCGACCGACGGGGAGGTGAACACGGGCCCGCACACGGCGGCGTCGAGCATGCCGCGGCCCACGAAGCCGGCGTGGGCGGGTTCGTGCCCGGAGCCCCCGCCGGAGATCAGCGCCACCTTGCCGTCCGCCCGCCGCGCCCGGACGACGACGGGCCGGCCGGTCACCCGGGCGAGCTCGCGGCTGCGGGCGGTGAGCCCGGTGATGAGGTCCTCGACCACGTCGGCGGGGTCGTTGATCAGCTTGCGCATCGGGGTCCTTCGGTCGCGGGGAGGGTGCAGGCCCGGCTCCAGCAGACCACGGACGGGCACGCGCGGCCAAGGGCCCGCCCTGTCGCCCCGCGCCGGGGAACCCCGCCCGGCCCGCCGGGCGCGGCGCGGGACGCCCGGCGGGCGCACACCGCCGAAACAATCCCTGTATAAATTGTGCCCTCGCCGCCGGGAGTTCCGTGCGGCGGGTCCCGCTTGGCACCCCGTCCCGGTGTCCTCGACAGAAGGAAGTACTCCCATGAGCACCAACGAACCCCGCAGCGCGGTGCCGGACGCCCCGGACCGCGAGGACCACGGCTTCAAGAAGGTCCTCGGCCAGCTCGACGCGATCGCCCTGGGCTTCGGCGCCATGATCGGCTTCGGCTGGGTCATCCTCACCGGCGACTGGCTCGCCGAGGCCGGGACCATGGGCGCCGTGCTCGCCCTGGTCACCGGCGGGCTCATCATGGCCGTCGTCGGCCTCGTCTACGGCGAGCTCGTCGCCGCCATGCCGTACGCGGGCGGGGAGCACAACTACCTGCTGCGCGGCATGGGCGCCCGCTGGGCGTTCGTGGGCTCCTGGGCCATCACCGGCGGCTACATCACCATCGTCGCTTTCGAGGCCGTGGCCGTGCCCCGCACGCTGCAGTACATCTTCCCCGGCCTCAGCCAGATCCCGCTGTGGACCGTGGCGGGCTTCGAGGTGAACCTGACCTGGGCGCTCGTGGGGGCGCTGACCGCCGTCGTCATCACCGCGATCAACATCCGCGGCGTCAAGCACGCCTCGACGGTCCAGATCTTCGTGATCCTCTTCCTGCTGATCGTGGGGCTCATGATGCTCTTCGGGGCCTTCACCCGCGGTTCGGTCGCCACCATGGAGCCGTTCTTCACGAGCGGCACCGCCGGCTTCTTCCTCGTGCTCGTCACCGTCCCGTTCCTGTTCGTCGGCTTCGACGTCATCCCCCAGGTCTCCGAGGAGATGCACCTCCCGCCGAAGAAGCTCGGCGGGACCATCATCATCTCCGTCCTGCTGGCCGCGGCGTGGTACGTCATGGTCGTGCTCACCACGTCCTCGGCGATGTCCGGCGCGGACGTCGCCGCCGCGGACATCGCCGTCGCCGACGCCATGGGGACCATGTTCTCCAGCACCGCCGTGGCCAACCTGCTCATCGCCGGCGGCCTCGCCGGCATCCTGACCTCCTGGAACTCCCTCCTCATGGGCGCGTCCCGCCTGCTCTGGGCCCTCGGCAACTCCCGGATGGTCCCGCAGTGGTTCGGCCGCCTGCACCCGAAGTACGCCACGCCGGCCAACGCCCTGCTCTTCGTGGGCGCCCTGTCCTTCGTCGCGCCGTTCTTCGGCGCGGAGATGCTCGGCTGGCTCGTCGACTCCGGCTCCCCGTCGATCGTGATCGCCTACGCCCTCGTCTCCGTCGTCTTCGTGATCCTGCGCCGGCGCGAGCCCGGCATGGACCGCCCCTTCCGGATCGGCGGCCACGGCCACGGCGGCACGGCGATCGGCGTGCTCTCGGTCGTGCTGTGCCTCGCCCTGATCAGCCTGTACCTGCCCGGGATGCCCGCCTTCCTGAGCACGCCCGCCTGGACGATCTTCGGGTTGTGGTGGCTGCTCGGGCTCGTGTTCCTGCTGCGCATCCCGACCGGCATCCGGCCGGGCCCGGACGCCGAGCACCGGCTCGTCGCCGAGGTCGAGCGACGCCGTCGGCGCGGCTGAGGCGCCCGCCGCGCCGGGGACCGCTGCTCTAGGCTGTCCCCGGCGCGCAGAGGACGAGGAGGACTGCCCATGGTCACGGTCGCCCAGGTGCTCGGCCTGCCCGGGCTCGGGCTGGTTCCCGTCGTCGAGGCGGACACCGACCTGCCGGTGAGCTGGGTGGTGACCAGCGAGCTCGCCGATCCGACCCCGTATCTCGAGGGCGGCGAGATCCTCCTGCTGACCGGCCTCCACACCTCCGCCCGGGCGCACTCCTGGCCGGAGTACGTCGGCCGCCTCACGGACCGGGGCGTGGTGGCGCTCGGCCTGGGCGTGGGCGGGCGCCTGTCCTACCTGCAGGTGCCGGACGCGCTCGCCGACGCGTGCCGGGAGGCCGGGCTGACCCTGTTCCGGGTGCCCGAGCGCACGCCCTTCCTGGGCATCATCCGTGCCGCGGCCGAGATGCGGGCGGCCGAGGCGCGCGCCGCCCTCGAGACGATGCTGTCGGAGCAGCGCAGACTCACCCGCGCGGCCGTCGGGCGCGACGGACCCGCCCGCGTGGTCCGCACGCTCGTGTCGGTGCTCGGCGGCGGATGGGCGGGCGTCTGCACGGCCGACGCCCGGATCGTGGAGCGCTCCGGCCCCGGCCTGCCCGAGCTGCCCCCGGGCCGGACGCTGGCCGAGCTCCTCGACCGGCTGCGGCCGGCCGGTCTGCGCGGCTCGCTGAGCGAGTCGGGCCCGGCCGGCGCGGTGGTCGTGCACCCCCTCGGCGTGGACGGCGCGCCCCGGAGCTACCTCGTGGTGGCCCTCCCCGGTCCGGTGGACCCGGTCCGCACCGGCGTGGTCGCCACCGCCGTGGCGCTGCTCTCGCTGCACGCGGAGCGCGCCGTCGAACACACCCTGTTCCGCCGCCGGGTCCGGGCCGGGGCCCTCGCCCTCCTGCTCAGCGGCGAGGTCCGGTCGGCGGACGCGCTGCTGGGGGTGGCCGACGACACGACGTGGTCGACGGCGCCCCGGGTGCGGGTGGCCCGCCTGCGCGGCGGCGCCGAGCAGCTCCGGGACGGCGTGGAGCGCCTCGAGGCCCGCCCCCTGGGCGGCACCAGGCCGGTGCTCGTCGGGGCGCCGGCCACGGAGCCCTCCGGCGAGCAGACCGCCACGGTGCTGCTCGAGGACCTGCCGGAACGGATCGCCGAGGTGCGCGCCGCCGCCGAGTCCGCCGGTCTCCGGGCCGGCATCGGCGGCCGGGCGGCCGTGCACGAGACGGAGGCGAGCGACCGGGAGGCCCACGAGGCCCTGGAGCGCACCACGGACCGCGCCCCCGTCGGCACCTGGGACGACCTCGTGGCGGGCGGCGTCGCCGGGCTCCTGCCGCCCGAGACCGCCCGGGCCTGGGCGCGGCAGCTGCTGCGCCCGCTCGACCGGACCGGGCAGCTGCCCCTGCTGCGCACGTTCCTGGCCCACAACGGCAACCGGAGCGGCACGGCCGAGGCCCTGGGGATCCACCGGAACACCCTGCAGCAGCGCCTGCAGGAGATCGAGGCCGCGCTCGGCCGGTCCGTGGACGACCCGCAGCTGCGCGCGGAGCTGTGGATCGCCCTGCGGCTGTCCGAGCGGCCGGACCGCGCGGAGCGGTAGCCGCGCGTCGTCCCAGTGCAGAGTGCACCTGCTTTCGCCAAGATTCAGCATCATGCTGAGCCACCCCGGCGCTAGCCTGGAACGGTCGAGGAACCCCGGCGGCCCGCCGCGCCGGCTCGCCGGACCTGTCGTCGGACGTCGGGGTCGCGCCCGTGGGCAACCCCCACCGGCGTCCTACGATGGACGGGCGGGCCCGGCAGCTGTCGCCGGTCCGTCCGACGAACCCCTTGACGCAGCGCAGGAGCCACCGGCGCCCGGTGGCCGGTGCGCGTCGACGAAGAGAGGCTGTACAGATGAGCATCACGGAGAAGGCCGGAACGGCCACCGGCATGACGGACCGCATCGCCGCGGTCCTGGGGAAGACCCCCACGGGTCTGCTGATCGACGGCCAGTGGCGCGACGCCGCCGACGGCGGGACCTTCGATGTGGAGAATCCCGCCACCGGCGAGGTGCTGGCCACGATGGCCTCGGCCACCCGCGAGGACGCCCAGGCCGCGATGGACGCCGCCGCCGACGCCCAGGAGTCCTGGGCCCGCACCCCCGCCCGGGAGCGCTCGGAGATCCTGCGGCGGGCCTTCGACCTCGTGCAGGAGCGCGCCGAGGACCTCGCGCTGCTGATGACCCTGGAGATGGGCAAGCCCCTGGCCGAGGCGGCCGGGGAGGTCAAGTACGGCGGCGAGTTCCTGC
This sequence comes from Kocuria sp. NPDC057446, assembly GCF_042802875.1. Taxonomy (NCBI): domain Bacteria; kingdom Bacillati; phylum Actinomycetota; class Actinomycetes; order Micrococcales; family Micrococcaceae; genus Kocuria; species Kocuria sp. NPDC057446. The sequence continues at coordinate 21,485 of NZ_JBHVDI010000028.1, forward strand.
GCTGGTTCGCCGAGGAGGCCGTGCGCGACTACGGCCGCTACCTCGACACCCCCGAGGGCAACCTGCGGATGCTGGTCACCCACAAGCCGGTGGGCCCGTGCCTGCTGATCACCCCGTGGAACTTCCCGCTGGCGATGGCCACCCGCAAGGTCGCCCCCGCCGTGGCCGCCGGGTGCACCATGGTGCTCAAGCCCGCCCGGCTCACCCCGCTGACCTCCCAGTACTTCGCCCAGCTCATGCTGGACGCCGGGCTGCCGGCCGGAGTGCTCAACGTCGTCTCCTCCGCCTCCGCCTCGGCGGTGTCCGAGCCGATCATGGCCGACCCGCGCCTGCGGAAGGTCTCCTTCACCGGCTCCACCCCGGTGGGCAAGCAGCTGATGAAGCTGGCCACCGACAACGTGCTGCGCACCTCCATGGAGCTCGGCGGCAACGGGCCGCTGATCGTCTTCGAGGACGCCGACGTCGACAAGGCCGTGGCCGGGGCGATGGCCGCGAAGATGCGCAACATGGGCGAGGCCTGCACCGCCGCCAACCGGCTGCTCGTGCACGAGGACGTCGTCGAGGAGTTCGTCGAGAAGCTCGCCGAGAAGATGGCCGCGCTGACCGTGGGCAACGGTGTCGAGGACGGGGTCACGGTCGGGCCGATGGTCGAGGCCAAGGCCCGCGACTCCGTCGAGGAGTTCGTCACCGACGCCGTCGAGCGCGGGGCGAAGGTCGTCGTCGGCGGCTCCCGCGTCGACGGGCCCGGCTACTTCTTCCAGCCCACCCTGCTGCGCGACGTCCCCCGGGACGCCCGGGCGGTGACCGAGGAGATCTTCGGCCCCGTCGCCCCCGTGGTCACCTTCAAGGACGAGGACGAGGCCGTGGCCCTGGCCAACGCCACCGAGTACGGTCTGGCCTCCTACGTGTTCACCGAGAACATCTCCCGCGGCCTGCGCATCGGCGACCGCATCGAGTTCGGCCTGATGGGACTCAACGTCGGGGTGATCTCCAACGCCGCCGCCCCCTTCGGCGGGGTCAAGCAGTCCGGCCTGGGCCGCGAGGGCGGGGCCGAGGGACTCCACGAGTACACCACCACCCAGTACATCGGCGTGGAGAACCCCTGGAGCAACGTCCCGACCCCCGGCACCGGCACCCCCGCCTGAGGCCCGGCCTCCGCGGTCCCGGCCCCGGGACGGCGGTCGCCGCACGCTGCTGCGGCGGCCGCGGTCCCGTCCCCACCGTCCCGTCCCACCGTCCCGTCCCCACCGAAAGGAGATCTCGTCGTGACCCAGACCCAGACCGAGATCCAGTACCGGCTCGAGCAGGCCCGTCGTCTCGACGGCACCCTCCCGGGCCCGAAGTCCCGCGAGCTGTCGAAGCGGCGCGCCGCGGCCGTCGCCTCCGGCGTCGCGTCCTCCGTGCCCGCCTACGCGGCGGACGTCGACGGCGGGATCGTGCTCGACGTCGACGGCAACCAGCTCGTCGACCTCGGCTCCGGCATCGCCGTGACCACCGTGGGCGCCTGCGCCCCCGCCGTGGTCGCCAGGGTGCAGGAGGCCGTGGCGCACTTCACGCACACCTGCTTCATGGTCACTCCCTACGAGGGCTACGTGGCCGTCGCGGAGAAGCTCGCGGCGCTCGCCCCCGGCGACCACCCGAAGAAGGCGGCCCTGTTCAACTCCGGCTCCGAGGCCGTCGAGAACGCCGTGAAGATCTCCCGGGTGCACACCGGCCGCCAGGCCGTGGTCGTGTTCGACCACGCCTACCACGGCCGCACGAACATGACCCTGGCGATGACCGCCAAGGTGATGCCCTACAAGCAGGGCTTCGGACCGTTCGCCGGCGAGGTCTACCGGGTGCCGGTGTCCTACCCGTTCCGCGACCCGGAGGGCATGACCGGCGCCGAGGCGGCCCGCCGCGCGCTGCTCCAGGTGGAGAAGCAGGTCGGCGCCGACAACGTGGCCGCCGTCGTCATCGAGCCCATCCAGGGCGAGGGCGGCTTCATCGTGCCGGCCGACGGCTTCCTGCCCGCGCTGTCCGACTGGTGCACCGACAACGGCGCCGTGTTCGTCGTCGACGAGGTGCAGTCCGGCATCGCGCGCACCGGCGAGTGGTTCGCCGTGGACCACGAGGGCGTCGTCCCCGACCTGATCACCGTGGCCAAGGGTGTGGCCGGCGGCATGCCGCTGTCCGGCGTGGTCGGCCGCGCCGAGATCATGGACTCCGTGCACGCGGGCGGCCTCGGCGGCACCTACGGCGGCAACCCCGTGGCCTGCGCCGCCGCCCTGGGAGCGCTGGAGACCATCGAGGACTGGGACCTCGTCGCCCGTGCCCGCCGGATCGAGGAGATCGTCCGCGAGGAGCTGGCCCCGGTGGCCGAGGAGACCGGCATCGTGGGCGAGATCCGCGGCCGCGGCGCCATGATGGCCCTCGAGTTCGTCCGCCCCGGCAGCACCGAGCCCGACGCCGACGCCGCCAAGGCGATCGCCGCGGAGTGCCTCGCGCAGGGCGTCCTCATCCTGACCTGCGGCACCTTCGGCAACATCGTGCGTCTGCTGCCTCCGCTCGTCATCGGCGAGGAGCTGCTGCGCGACGGCCTGCAGGTGCTCGCCGGGGCCATCCGCAGCGCGGCGGCCTAGGCGCGATCGAGGGGTCTCGTTCAGCACCCCCTCGCGCCGAGGGGTCTCATTCGCCCCCTCTCGCCGAGGGGTCTCGTTCGCACGGTCGGACAGTCACATTCCGTCCGGACGGGCCCCCTCGGCGCGGCGGCCAGCCGGTCGCGACCCCTCGCCCCGCGGTCCCCGGCTCGGCCCCGTCACAGGCGGTGCGCCATCCCCATGGCCTCCCACACCAGAGCGACCGCCACCGGCACCCGGCCCCGCGTCGTCGTCGTGTACTGGTGCAGGTCGTGAGCGCAGATCCGGAGCTCCCGCCAGCCCGCCGACTCCGTGGCGCGCAAGCGCCTGATGTCCACCACTCGTTGCTCCGCCCGGTCGTGGTGGGCACCCTCGTACTGCAGGCTCAGCCGGTGGCTCTCCAGGGCGAGGTCGGGCTGTGCCAGAAGCGTCCCGTCATGCCCCAGCAGAGGATGGTCGAGCACCAGGCCCCGGATCCCGTGGTCCTCGAGCAGCAGCCGCAGCCGTGTCTCGCCGGGCGAGTCCGAACCCACCCGCATCCGCTCGACCGCCGTGCGTGCCGTACGGATGCCACGCCGCCCGGCGTGCTCCCGCACTCCGGTCTCGAGCTCGTCCGGTCGGCACACCGCGGGCACGGCTCGGCGGATCCCATGACGGTGGGCGTCGACCAGTCCGTCGGCGAGCACCACTGCGTCCGTGACCGTGAGCTCGGCGCAGACGTCCAGGAACGTGCGCACCGGTGACGTGACGGCCACCCCCTGGACGCGGACCACCTCGTGCGGACCGAGGCGCCCCCTCCGGCAGACGACGCCGGGCCGTCTCAGGGCCCTCGAGTTGTCGGCGCGCGTGAGCCACAGCTCCGAGCACATCTGCCAGCGGACAGGGACCCTCAGCCGGTGGAGCAGCGCCGCGGAGCGGTGGCTGATCACCGTCTCCGGATACCGGCGGGTGAGCGCCCGTGCCGCTTCCAGCAGAGGAGCGGGACAGCCGACGGGGACCCGCACTCCCCTGCCGACGGGACTGGTGAGGTCGGCGTCCCGGAGCCGGTGCTCCGCGACGCCCAGCGCGAGGGCCTCCTGGCATGAAAAGCCGATGCCACGGAGTTCGGGCGGCAAGGGTCCAGGGTGTCGCATGCGGAGAGCCTGACCGCCGTGGACGGGCGGAGGACGCCGCGAGCACACGGAGTGGTGCAGTCCTGCCCACCCGGACCGTTGTCGCGCCCCGGTGGAGTGCGGTTGCGCGGCTCGGCATCCTTCATCCCATCGACGGCGAGGGGGCGGGTTCTGCACGCCTCCATTCCTGGGGGGTCGCTACCGGGCCTTCAGCGCCTCTGATTTTCACCGAACGCGACCCCTCGCGCCCCGGAAGTGCCGAACGCGACCCCTCGGCACGGCGGGAGGTCAGCCGGAGCAGCGCTCCTGCAGCCCCCTCGTCTCCTGGACCACGGAGAGCAGCGAGCGCTCGCCCTGCCGGAAGCCGGCCACGGCCTCCCGGACCGAGGCGAGCTGCCCGGACAGCTCGTCCGGGGCGGTGGCAGCGAGCTCGTCGACCTCGGCGAACAGCCCGGCGGGGTCCTCCCGCAGCTGCCGCGGGGCGGAGCGCACGAGCTCGAGGACACGGGCGCACGCCTCCTGGACGGCGCCGGGCGGGCCACCGGCGGCAGCGCTCGAGGCGCTGGGTGCCGGCCCCGCGCCGCCCGCGGGTTCCCGGTCGGCGGCGGCGCAGCCGGTGAGGGCCAGGAGCAGGACGGCCGCCGTCGCTGCGGGGGTCGCTGCGGGGGTCGCCGCGGAACGGGGCGCACGGACTGGTGGCACGGAGCACTCCTGCGGGGGACGGGACGGAACCGGAGGACCGGGGCGAGGCGGCCGGAGCGAGGCGGCGGGGCGCCGGTCGCCCCGGGACAGCCGTCAGCCTACTAGCCTGGGCCCAACGCCCGCGGAGCCCCCGGGCGATCCGCCCCCTCCCGGACAGGAGCCGCCGTGACCCCGATCGAGGACCTCAGCGCCGTCCGGCTGCGGGACGCGCTCGCGCGCGGCGAGCTCGGCGCGGCCGAGACCACCGAGCACTTCCTGGCCCGGATCGCCGAGCGCAATCCGGCGCTGGGCGCGTTCGTCCACGTCGCGGCGGACTCCGCCATCGACCGAGCCCGCGCGCTCGACGCCCTGCCCGCCGGGGCCGCCCGCGGTCCGCTGCACGGCGTGCCGCTCGCGCTGAAGGACCTGCACGACGTCGCGGGCATGCCCACCGGCTACGGATCCGCCGCCGTGGCGGGACGGCCGGGCGGCGCGCCCGTGGCGGCGGCCGACGACGACCTCGCGGCCGTGCTGCGGGCGTCCGGGGCGGTGCTGCTGGGCAAGACGCAGGTGCCCGAGTTCGGCCTCAACTGCTACTCCGAGAACCTCGTGGCCCCGCCCGCCCGCAACCCGCACGACCCGTCCACGGGGGCCGGCGGCTCCTCGGGCGGCCAGGCGGCGGCCGTGGCGGCGGGTCTGCTCCCGGTGGCGCCGGGCTCCGACGGCGGCGGGTCGGTGCGCATCCCGGCGGCGGCGTGCGGGCTGATCGGGCTCAAGCCGAACCGCGGCCGGGTGCCCACCGCGGACGCGCAGTCGGACGCCGCGCAGCTCGTGGTGCACGGGCCCCTTGCGCGCACCGCCGATGACGCGGCGCTGCTGCTCGACGTCCTGTGCGCCCCCGCTCCCGGGCCGGCGCACGGCAACGTGGTGCGGCGGGCGGTGCGCGCCGTCCCGCAGCGGTCCTTCCTGGACGCCGTGCGCGCGGCCCGGCGGGGCGACCTCCCGTGGGGGGACCGGCCGCTGCGGATCGGGGTGAGCACCGCCTCCCCGTTCGACACCGTCCAGGACGTCGAGGTGTCGCCGGAGGCGCGCGCCGCGCTCGACGCCGGCATCGCCCGGCTGCGGGACGCCGGGCACGAGGTCGGGGACGCCGGGCTGTCCTACGACCCCGAGTACCCCGGGGCCTTCTTCGACGTCTGGACCACCTCGATGGGCACGGTCCCGCTGGACGACGAAAAGGCAGGGAGGCTGTCGGGCCTCGCGGGCGCCTTCCGGGAGCGCGCCCTGCGCCGGTCGGCGGTCGAGCTCGCGGAGGCCGTGGGCGTCCTGCGCCGGATCGAGCAGGACGTGGTCCGGGCCTACGGCGACTGGGACATGGTCCTGACGCCCGCGCTCGCGATGACGCCGCGCCCGCTGGGCTGGTACTGGGAGGGCTACGACCTCGCGGACCCCGCCGGCGCGGAGCAGGACTACCGGCGCCAGTGCGGGTACACGCCGTGGACCTCGATCGTGAACGTCGTGGGCCTGCCCGCGGTGACCGTCCCGACGCTGTGGACCCGCGCGGCGGGCGACGACGACGGACCGGTCGTGCCCATGGGCGTCCAGCTCGTCGGCCGCCCGAGCGCGGAGGCGCAGCTGCTCGCCGTCGTCGCCCAGCTCGAGGACCGGGGGCTCCCCGGTCCCCGCGCCGCGGTCTAGGAGTGCCCCAGGGCCGCCTCGGGGTCCTCCGGATCGGTGGCCGCCTCCGGGTCCTCCTCCGGCTCGAAACCGGTCGCGTTCTCGTCGGTGGTCAGTCCGATGCCCTGGTCGTTGTCCGGGACGGTGCCCTCCGGGCCCCTGCCCGTCCCGTCGGTGGTCTCGTCGGGTGCATCGCTCATGGTGCCGGCCTCCTCGTTCGGTGCTGCGCGGTCTGGTGCCCTCATCCTGTCCCACCGGCCGCGATTCCTCCAGCCCTCGGGCGGGCGGCGCGCCCGGGGCGCACCACGAAACCTGGCGACCCGATCGCGCGCCAGCCCGCACGCGCCCGCCGCCCGGCGGTAGGTTGGGCGCCATGACCAATCGTGCGGGCACCGTCGCCCAACCCAGTGACCTCGTCGACCTCGGCAAGCTCCTCGACGCCTACACCGATGTCAGGCCCGACCCGTCGGACCCCGACCAGCGCGTGGCGTTCGGCACGTCCGGGCACCGGGGCTCGTCCCTGAAGGCCTCGTTCAACGAACAGCACATCGCGGCGATCACGCAGGCCATCGTGGAGTACCGCACCGGCCAGCGGATCACGGGTCCGCTGTTCATGGGCAAGGACACCCACGCGCTCTCCGGGCCCGCGCAGGACACCGCGCTCGAGGTGCTGGCCGCCAACGACGTCACCGTGCTGCTGGACTCCCGCGACGGATACGTGCCCACCCCGGCGCTGTCCCACGCGATCCTCACCCACAACACCGGCCGGGCGGAGGGGATGGCCGACGGCATCGTCATCACCCCCTCGCACAACCCGCCGGGCGACGGCGGCTTCAAGTACAACCCCCCCAACGGCGGCCCCGCGGACTCCGACGCCACCGAGTGGATCGCCCAGCGCGCCAACCAGTTCCTGGAGAACGGCATGACCGGGGTCCGCAGGGTCCCGCTCGCACAGGCGCGCGCGGCGGCGACCACCGGCGGCTACGACTTCCTCGAGGAGTACGTCCGGACGCTGCCGGAGGTCGTGGACCTCGACGTGATCCGCGACTCCGGGCTGCACATCGGCGCGGACCCCATGGGCTCGGCCTCCGTGGCCTACTGGGCGGAGATCGCCCAGCGCTTCGGGCTGAACATGACCGTGGTGAACCCGGCCGTGGACCCGCAGTGGGCGTTCATGACCCTCGACTGGGACGAGAAGATCCGGATGGACTGCTCCTCCCCGTCCGCGATGGCCTCGCTCATCGGCAGCCGGGACAAGTACGACATCGCCACCGGCAACGACGCCGACACGGACCGCCACGGCATCGTGACCCCGGACGCGGGCCTGATGAACCCGAACCACTACCTGGCGGTGGCCATCGACTACCTCTTCCGCGAGCGCACGGGCTGGTCCCCGGACGCCGGGGTCGGCAAGACGCTGGTGTCCTCCTCGATCATCGACCGGGTGGCGGCCTCCCTGGGCCGCGAGCTCGTGGAGGTGCCGGTGGGCTTCAAGTGGTTCGTGCCCGGGCTGATGGACGGCTCCATCGGCTTCGGCGGCGAGGAGTCCGCGGGCGCGTCCTTCCTCCGCCGGGACGGCTCCGTGTGGTCCACCGACAAGGACGGGATCATCCTGGCCCTGCTGGCCTCGGAGATCACGGCACGGACCGGGAAGACCCCGTCCCAGCGCTACGCGGAGCTCACGGAGGAGTTCGGCGCCCCCGTCTACCAGCGCATCGACGCCCCGGCGAGCCGGGAGCAGAAGGCCGCCCTGAAGAAGCTCTCCCCCGCCCAGGTGGAGGCGGACACCCTGGCCGGCGAGCAGATCACCGCGAAGCTGACCAACGCCCCCGGCAACGGCGCGGCGATCGGCGGGCTGAAGGTCACCACCAAGAACGCGTGGTTCGCGGCCCGGCCCTCCGGCACGGAGGACGTCTACAAGATCTACGCGGAGTCCTTCCTCGGCGAGGAGCACCTGCAGCAGGTCCAGCAGGAGGCCAAGGCGCTGGTGGACGGCGTCATCTCCTGACGGGCCCCGGAGGCGGTCCGGGCAGCACCCAGACCGCCTCCGCGGCGAGGACGTCGACCTCGACGACGGCGCCTTCGACGGCCCCGTCGAGCACCACGGGCACCGCGCGGGGCCGGTGCTCGCCGACCACGAGCACCGTCCCGGGCCGGATCCCGGCGGTCCCGAGCCGGCGCAGCACGCCCGGGTCCGCGTCCGAGACCCGGGCCACCACCACGGGGCTGCCGGGCGCGACGTCCGCCAGGAGGACGGCCGGGGCGGACGGCACGGTGCCGTCCCGGCGGGGGATCGGGTCGCCGTGCGGGTCCCGCTCCGGGTGGCCCAGCAGGGCGTCCAGCCGGGCGACGAACTTCTCGCTCACGGCGTGCTCGAGGACCTCGGCCTCCTCGTGCACCTCGTCCCAGGCGTAGCCGAGGTGACCGGTGAGGAAGGCCTCGAGGATCCGGTGGCGCCGCACCATCTGGACGGCGACGTCCCGGCCCCGGCCGGTGAGGGCGATCCCCCCGTGGGCGGGCCGGCTGAGCAGGCCCTGGGCCGTGAGCTTCTTGACGGCCTCCGACACGGTGGACGGGGACAGGCCGAGGCGCTGGGCGAGCCCCGTGGTGGTCACCGCCTCGGAGGACAATTCCTGGGCCAGCCAGACGGTCTTCAGGCAGTCCTGGACGGACCGGTTCAGTTCTTCCGCACGCACTCCCCCAGGCTAGCGACCCGGACACGGAGGCACCGCCCCCGACGGGCGGGACGGGCACATTGTGCACACGGCGGACCTCCGTGGCGAGCGCGAGCCGCCGGAGCGGCCGATATTGCGAAGTGTGACGATTCCCGGGACCTTCCCGGAACGGGAGCCTAGCCTGGCAGGAGTGCCCGAGCGGGCCGACCACGGCCCCCCGTCCCCTCCGGAAGGAATCCCATGTCTCTGCACCTGCTCGAGATCGTTCCCGCCGCCGCGTCCAAGGACGCCGTGACCCAGCTCATCGCCACGGTCTCCGAGTCCGTCTCCGCGGCCGGCGCCGAGTTCATCGAGTCCCAGGTCACGGCCGACCACGGACGCGTCTTCGTGATCGTCGAGGCCGACAGCGCCGAGGGCCTCGCCCAGACCGTGCGCACCGCCGCCGGGGACGCCGCCGCGGAGGTCACCGGCCCCGACGCCGTCCGTCTCGTGGGCGCCGAGCTCGACGACATCAAGCAGCTCAAGGGCGACGCGCAGTACCTCGTGGAGTGGGACATCCCCGCCGAGATCACCATGGAGCAGTACCTGGCGCGCAAGAAGGCCAACTCCCCGAAGTACGCCGAGGTCCCCGAGGTCTCCTTCCTGCGCACCTACGTGCGCGAGGACACCGCCAAGTGCCTGTGCTTCTACAACGCCCCCGACGAGGCGTCCGTGGAGCGCGCCCGCCAGGCCGTCGGCACCCCGTTCGACCGGATGTTCAAGCTCAACGTCTGAGGCGCCGCAGCACCCGACGGCACGGCGGCCCCCTCGAGC
>NZ_JBHVDI010000029.1:0-30561 GCF_042802875.1 Kocuria sp. NPDC057446
CCTCGGATCCAGCGGGGATCAGCAGAGGAGGGCTCCGGCGCGGGCGGCACGCCGGCGCAGGGCCCAAGCGGCGCCGGCGGCGGCCGCCAGGACACCGCCGCCGAGCGCCGCGGTCTGGGCGGTGGAACCGGTCTCCTGGGCCACGCCGGTGTCGGCCCCGCCCTCGGGCATCGCACCCATCTGGGTGGCGGTCAGGGTGCCGCAGGCGGCCGGCAGGGTCGCGGCCGCGGGCAGCGCCGGGTCCAGGTCGGACATCTTCTCGGCAGCCGCGGCCGGCATCTTCGCCGGGTCCACACCGTGGACCACGACGACCGCGGTGCCGTGCTTCAGGGCCTCGGCGGTCGGGGCGTCCAGCTCGAAGGTCCGCTCGTAGGAGTAGGCGGATCCGCCCGGGAAGCGCTCCACGGCGAGACCGGAGTCGGGGCTGGTGTCGCCCTCGGTGGTCAGCGAGGTGCCGATCATGCCGTAGGAGGGGTGGCCCTCGGTGGTGTTGACCACACCGTCGCCGTCGGTGTCCGCCTCGGGGCCGGGGCAGGTGCCCTGGCCGTGGATGTGGATGTGCTGGGCGTGCGGGAACGGGCCGTCCATGAACGTCTCGGCCGCGCCGGAGACGTTCATCGTGACGGTGGCCTCGGTGCCGTGGACGTCGACCATGACGTCGCCGGTGGTGCCGGAGCCGTTCAGGGAGTTCAGCGTGGCCTGGCTGGACCACATGTCGCCCTCGTGGGCGGTGGCGGGGGCCGCCGCCATGGTGAGCGCGCCGAGGGCCAGGGTGGGGACTGTGAGGAGCAGGGACTTGCGCATCGGATTCTCTCCTGTGTCGTACCGGGGGGTCGTGCCGTGTGCACACGTTCGGTGTGTGCACGGTCAGTTCGGTGCCGGACGGGCCCCGGACGGGTGGGAGGAGAAAAAATCTTCCGGAGCCCCGGAAGGGGCCGCAGACCCGTCCGCCGCCGGTCCCGCGACGAACAGCAGTCATGGAGACGACAAGTGTGTCGATGGCATCACATCGACCCGGTGTGGCAAGGTGCAATGCGACACTGCTCCCGTCCGGGACCCGGGCGAGGTGCTGCTCTCCGAGTGAACAGCGAGATCGTGTGAGCGAAGGACCGACCGGCCGGCGCCGCGGAACCGGCGCCTCGGTTCCCGTCCCCGGGCGGACCGAGGAACACGCAGAGCTGTTGCGGCGCGTGGTGGGAGGTGACGAGCACGCCTTCGCCCAGCTGTACGATGCGACGTCGTCCACGCTCTACGGCCTCGTGCTGCGCCTGGTCCGCTCCCCGGAGCTGGCCGCCGAGGTGGTCCAGGAGGTCTACCTCATGGCCTGGCAGCAGGCCGAGCGCTTCGACGCCGCCCGGGGCACGGTCCTGGCCTGGCTGTGCACGATGGCCCACCGCCGCGCGGTGGACCGGATCCGGCAGAACCAGCGGGAGCGGGACCGGGACCAGCAGTACGAGGTCCGGCAGGCCGAGACCCCGTCCGACTCCACCTGGAGCGAGGTGGAGCAGTCCCTGGACTCCGAGGAGGTGCGGGCCGAGCTCGGCGGGCTCAGCCCGCTCCAGCGGGAGGCCGTCTGCCTGGTGTACTACCGGGGGTACAGTCACCGCCAGGTCGCGGAGCACCTGGACGTACCGCTGGGCACGGCGAAGGCCAGGATCCGCGACGGGCTCAACCATCTGAGATCGGCACTGGGGGTGCGGCAGTGAAGGACATCCAGGGGGACGACCGCGCCGGCGGCGTCCACGCCGACGCGGCGCTCTACGCCGTGGACGCCCTCGAGGCCGGGGAACGGGCCGCGTTCGAGCTGCATCTGCGCGCCTGTGCGGACTGCCAGGAGGAGGTGGCCGCGTTCGGGGAGGTCGGGGCGCACCTGGCGTCCGCCGCCGCCGTGCCGCCGCCCCCGGCGCTGCGCGAGGACGTCCTGGCCGCCGTGCGCGGGACGCGGCAGGAGCGGCGGCCGGAGACGCAGCAGGATACGCCGGCGGACTGGGACGGGGCGGCGCCCGTGTCCCTGGCGGAGCGGCGCCGCGCCCGCCCGCACCGCCGGTGGCTGGCCGCCGCCGCGGCCGCCGTGCTCCTGCCCGGCGCCGCCTTGGGCGGCTGGGCCGTCGGCACGCAGACCGAGCAGCGCGAGCGGCAGCTCGTGGCCCAGGAGCAGGACCGGCAGAACCGGCTGCTGGGCGCCCCGGACGTGACCACCCGCCAGCTCGAGGTCGACGGCCGGCCGGCCACCCTGGTGGTCTCGGCGCAGGAGGACGCGGCGCTGTTCGTCGCCTCCGACCTCGCCGGGCCGGGGGAGGGCCGGGAGTACCAGCTGTGGCTCGTGCAGGACGAGACCCCGGTCCCGGACGTGCGCTTCGGCGGCGGCGAGGTGCAGGTGTGGCTGGACGGCGACGTCGACCGCGCCGGGGCGGTGGCCATGACCGTGGAGCCCGCGGGCGGCTCCGAGACGCCCACCCTGCCCGTGCTGGCCGCGACCGAGATCTGAGCACCGGCCCTGCCACAATGAGGCCATGACCGAGGCAGATCCTTCCGGCGACGTCGCCGGCAACGGCGCCGACCGGGTCAGCGGCAACGACGACGACGCGCCGCCCCCGGAGCCGCGCAGCCCGCGCGAGCCCGGGCTGACGCGGGCGGCCCCGGCCCGGCCGTCATGAGCTCCCGGTCCGCCCGGGGGCACCGGCACCCCCTGCGGTGGGTGCTGTCCCGGGACCTGGTCCACGACTGGCTGCGCTCGTTCCGCACCAGCCGCAGCGCCCTGTACTTCCGGATCCGGAACCGCTTCTCGGACGCGCCCGTGCGGGGGGACGCGCCCGTCGTCGTGAGCCTCACGTCCTACGGCAGCCGGATCCGCGCGGTGCACCTGGCCGTCGAGTCGATCGCGCACGGCACCGTGCGCCCGCAGCGGCTGGTCCTGTGGCTGCGGGAGGCCGACGTCGTGGCCGACCCGCCCGCGCCGCTGGCGCGGCTGGTGCGCCGGGGCCTCGAGCTGAGGTGCACCGAGGACTGGGGCCCCCACCAGAAGTACTATCCCTACGTCCGGTCCCGGGCGCGGCACGAGCTGCCGCTGGTCATCGCGGACGACGACGTCCTCTACGGCGCGACGTGGCTCGCGGAGCTGCTCGCGGTCCACGCGAGGCACCCCCGCGACGTGGTCGCCCACCGCACCCACCGCATCCGCGTCGACGGGGGACGGATCCTGCCCTACGCGACGTGGTCCCCCGGCGCCCCGGCGGAGGCGTCCGTCCGCACCTTCGCCACGGGCACCTCCGGGGTGCTCTATCCGCCGCACCTGCTCGACGCCCTCCGGGAGCTCGGCAGCGCGTTCACCGCGTGCGCGCCGATGGCCGACGACGTGTGGCTGCACGCCGTCGCGCTGCGCCACGGGACCGGGATCCGGCCCGTGGGGGACGGCCGCACCGCCTACCGGCCCATTCCCCGGACCCTCTTCCGGGGCCTCAGCACTCGCAATGTCCTGCGCGGAGGCAACGACATGCAGATCGCAGCCACGTATTCGGCCTCGGACGTGGAAGAGTTGGAGCGTGCACGGGCGGCCGAGGGCCCCTGAGCACGTGGACGGGCGGTTCCCCCTCCTCCCGACCACCGGCCGTCCCCCCACGGCCGTTGTCCGCGCTCCCCTCCCCCCAGGAGTTCCCATGCCGAACGACTACCGCCGCCCGGACCCACAGGGCTGCGTCGCCGCCGACGTGCCGTCCCGCGCAGCAGGGCACTCGATCGTCTTCGACTCGCCGGCCGAGCTGGCCGCCTACACCCGCCACGACCGCCTGGCCGGCGCGGGCCCCCTGCTGCTCGCCCGCCGCGCCGGCTACCACCCGGACGGCCCGTGGCCGTGCTCGGCGCTCGAGTCCGCCCAGAACGTCCTGGCCACCCGGGCGCGCACCATGATCGAGATCGAGCTGCGCACCACGGTGGACGGCCGGTGCGTGGTCCTGCACGAGGCCGTCATGGGGCACGGGAGCACCGGTGCCGGCCCGGTGAGCGAGCAGTCGGCCGACTACGTGCTCAGCCAGCACCTGGTGGACAACTACGGCGAGGTCACCCGGTTCCCGGTCCGGGAGGCCGGCGAGTTCCTCACCTGGGCCGTGCTGGCCGGGGCCGTGCTGTGGCTCGACGTCAAGAACGTGACTCCGGAGGCCGTCGTCGAGCTCGTCCGGACGCACCGGGCCGAGGCCCAGGTGGTGGTCGGCGTGCACGGGCTGACGGAGCTGGCCGTCTACCGCCGGATCGCCCCGGACCTCGTCTACTTCGTCCCGACCCACCCGGACGGGCTGCCCACGGTCGACGACGTCCGGCGGGAGGCGCCCGACCTGCGCCGGGTGATCGGGTTCGCCGGGCACTACGTCCCGGACATGGAGGAGAGCCTGCGGATGCGCAGCTGGAACGTGCCCATGCGGCTCGAGCTGCACCGCTACGACGAGAACCTGCCCGCGGACGCCCTCGACGTGCACTACTACCGCCGCGCGGTCGAGGCCGGCTTCGGGATCCTCTCCACGAGCCACTACCGCGAGGTGGCCGACCTCCTGGGCCTGACCGCGTGGGCGCCGCAGCACGCCTCCGCTCGGGACGACCGGGGAATGACCCGGCACTGACCCGGCATGGGCTCCACGGCAGCGGCAGGGCACGAGCGGGCCCGGGCCCCCCGACCGGGGTGCCCGGGCCCGTCCGTGCCGGGAGGTCAGTCGTCGCCCGGGGCGTCCTCGGGGGCGTCCCCCTCGGCCTGGGAGGGCTTGTTGCCGCCCGGGTCGACGGCCGACCGCACGTCCTGGTCCTGGGGGACGTCCCCCTCGGCCTGCGACGGCTTGTTCTCGGCGGGGTCCGGGGTCGTCTCGCTCATGCCGCTCCTCGTTCGCTCAGCAGGGTGATGGTCCTGGTTCACGCTACGCCGGGCCCGGGGCGCCGACAAGAGGACTCCGCTACCCGTCCCGGCCGGCGCGGACGGCGGCGTAGAGCTGCGCGGGGATCAGCCCGGTCCGGTGGGCGCGCTCGACCGCGGCGAAGCCCTCCTCGGTCTGCTCGTACGGGAAGTGGATGAGGTCCGCCGCGAGCTCCCAGTGGTCGATCATCCCGCCGGCCCACAGCTGGCAGATCGCCCACGGGGTGTCCGCGGAGAAGACGGGCACGTCGGGCACGACGTACTCGCCGGCGGGCACGCGCCAGGCCTCGAGGCTGTCCAGGTCCGCCGCGAGGTCCTCGAGGGTGTCGTAGTGGCCCTCGCGGTCCGGGTCCACGGTGCCGTTCGCGGTGGCCAGCTCGACGTCGTAGCCGCCCTCGGCCGACGCGAACACGGTGGTGGGCCCCGGTTCCCCGCCCACGCCGGCGTCCAGGGGCAGCTGGGACGGCAGCCACTCCCAGCCGTCGCCGAGCTGGTCCATCTCCAGGTCCCGGTAGGCCACCCAGCCGCGGGCGACGAGCAGCTCGTGGGCGTCGTCGTCCCACGTGCCCTGCGCGGCGCCCTCGATGTCGACGGTGCGGCCGCCGGCCGCGGCGTGGAACTCCCGCCGCTGCTGCTTCTTCTTGGCGGCGGCCTTCTTGCGGGGCTTGCTCTTGGGCACGGATCCTCCTGACGGGCGGGAACGGGCGCGGCGGCGGTCCCTCGGACTCCCCATGATCGCGCATCCGGGACGATCCGGGGACGCCGGTACCGCTGCGCGGCGCTGCCGCCCGCGCACGGAACGGAGCCGGGCCCCGGAGCGCTCGCCGGTCAGCCGCGCGCCGCCGCGCGGAACTGCGCCGGTGACAGCCCGAACTCCTGCTTGAAGACCCGGGAGAAGTGCGCCGCGTCGGGGAAGCCCCACGCCGCCCCGATGCGGGACACCGGGCGGTGGGCGTGGGCCGGGTCCAGCAGCGCCCGGCGGCACTGCTGGAGGCGCCGGTGCCGGATCCAGGCCGACAGGGTGTGCTCCTCGTCCTGGAAGACCTCGTGCAGGCGCCGGACCGAGAGGAACAGGTGCGCGGCGACCATCGGCGGGCCGAGCTCCGGGTCGGCGAGACGGTCCTCCACGAAGGTCCGCGCCGCGGTGCGCAGGGCCTCGGTCCCTCCAGCGGCGTGCTCGCCGACCCGGTCACCGGCCTGCTCGTCGGCCCGCTCGGCGAGCAGCGCGCCCACCAGGTCCACGGCGGAGCGTCCCAGGTGCCCGGCGGAGCGGCCGGTCAGCACGTGCATCCGGTCGGCGAGCCCGCCCAGGAAGTCCGCCGCGAGCGCGCCCACGCCCTCGTCGCCCGGGAGTCGGGTCGCGGTCGCGGTCCCCACCGCCCGCCGCGGCAGCTCGAGCCCGGACCCCGGGAGCATGAGCACCAGGAGCCGGGCCTCCTGGGGGAACTCCAGCCGGTAGGGGCGGTCGGTGTCGTAGAGGACCATGTCCCCGGGGCGCAGTGCGGCGGTGCGCCCGTCCTGCTCGACCGTGCAGGTGCCGCCGAGCTGCAGCCCGAACTTCACCGCGCCCCCGGACGCGCCGGGCGGCACGTCGTGCTCGACGACGTGCCGCGTGGCGCGGATGTGGCTCACCCCGACGTGCTCGGCCGGCCGGTGGTCGATCCGCGCGCGGAAGCTCACGCGTTCGGTGGTGTTCACCTCCAGCGGCACGAAGACCGCGGAGGCCAGCCGGGCGAAGTCGGTGGCCGAGGTGGCGAGCAGCGGGTGTTGCCGGGGACGACCGTCCCGCTCCGCCACTCCTGCCGACACCGCCCGGGTCCTCTCGTCCGATGATCCCTGTGGGCTACATCATGGTGCGGAGCGGGCTGCTTGTCGATGTGCCCGTTCCGGGCGGCGCCGTCCGGAACGGGGTCACACGGAGATGACCTTCGGGACGCCGAGCGCCTTGAGGCCCTCCACGCCGAACTCCACGCCGTGCCCGGAGTTCTTGATCCCGCCGAAGGGCATGCGGGGGTCGACGGCACCGTGCTTGTTGATCCACACCGTGCCCGCCTGGATCCGGACGGCGACCTCGCGGGCCGCCGCGACGTCGGAGCTCCACACCGAGGCGCCGAGGCCCACGTCGAGGCGGTTGGCCATGCGCACGGCGTCGTCCACGGAGGAGTACTTCACGATCGGCAGGGCGGGGCCGAACTGCTCCTCGGTCACCAGGGGGTTGTCGTCGTCGAGGTCGGCCACGAGCGTCGTCGGGTAGAAGTGGCCCGGCAGGCTCTCGTCCGGGTCCCCGCCGATGAGCACCCGGCCGCCGCCGGACCGGGCCTTCTCGACGAGGTCCGCGACGATCTCGTACTGCGCGCGGTTCTGCAGCGGGCCGAGCACGTTGCGCTCGTCGCGCCCCTGGCCCATCGGCATGGCCGCGGCCACCTCGGTCAGGGCCTCGCACACGGCGTCGTAGACGTCCTCGTGGACGTAGAGGCGCTTGAGGGCGGCGCAGGTCTGGCCCGTGTTGATGAACGCGCCCCAGAACAGGCCCTCGGCGATGGCCTGCGGATCGGCGTCCGGGAGCACGATGCCCGCGTCGTTGCCGCCGAGCTCCAGGGTCAGGCGGGTGAGCGAGTCCGCGGCCGAGCGCATGATCGCCCGTCCCGTGGCCGTCGACCCGGTGAACATCAGCTTGTCCACGCCCGCGTGCTGGGACAGCGCCGCCCCGACCTCCCGGCCGCCCGCCACCGCGGTGACCAGGCCCTCGGGGAGCACCTGGTTCAGGACGTGCACCAGGCCCAGGACGGACAGCGGCGTGTACTCGGAGGGCTTGGCCACCACGGTGTTGCCCATCCGCAGGGCGGGGGCGATCTGCCAGACGGAGATCATCATCGGCCAGTTCCAGGGGCTGATGGCCCCGACGACGCCGATGGGGTCGTAGTGCAGCACCGCGTGGCCGGACTCGTCGTCGACGATCGTCTCGGGCTCCAGCGGCAGGGACGCCGTCGCGCGCAGCCAGGCCACGGCGCCGCCGACCTCGAACAGGGCGTTGGGGCCGTTCTGCACCGGTTTGCCCTGCTCCCGGGAGAGCAGTTCGGCGAGCGCGGGGGCGTTGGCCTCGACGGCGTCGGCGGCCCGCTGCAGCAGGGCGCACCGCTCGGCGTCCGGGACGGCGGCCCACTCGGCCTGCTTCGCGCGGGCACGGGTCAGCGCCTGCTCCAGGTCCTCGACCGTGGACTCGTGCACGCGGCCGACCAGCTCCCCGGTGGCCGGGTCGAGGATCTCGCGGCCGTCCGGGTCGGTGATCGCGGCGAGCAGCTCCTCGTAGCTCAGCGTGGGCGGGGCCGGGGAGGCGGCGGGGGAGGTGGTCGCGGTGTCGGTGGTCACGGTGTGCTCCTTCGGTGGGGCGGATCGGTGCTGCTCCCATCGTGACCCAGGACACAGCCCGGGGTCTTGTCCGTGAGGGCCGGGTCCTTGACGCAGAGCGCGGGATGTCCGCCGGGATCGCCGCGCTCCCGGTCAAGGAGTCCGCGCGCCCGGACAACCCGCCCCGGTGTGGTCGCGGTCACACTGATCCCATGAGCACATCTCCCCTGAGCGCACCCTCCCCGGGCACGCCGGTCACGACCTACCTCGTCGTGGGCGCCGGCACCGCCGGCAGCATCCTGACCCGCCGCCTCCTGGACGCCGGGCACGAGGTGATCCTCCTCGAGGCCGGCGCCCAGGACCGCAACCCGGCCATCCACCTGGTCTCCCGGCTGGGCGAGCTGTGGCACTCCCCGGAGGACTGGGACTACTTCACCGTGCCCCAGAAGCATGCCGACGGCCGGGTGATCCACTGGCCGCGCGGCCGCGTGCTCGGGGGCTCCCACGCGCTCAACGCCACCATCTGGGTGCGCGGGGCGGCGCAGGACTACGACGCCTGGGCCGCGGACGGCTGCCCCGGCTGGTCCTGGGAGGACGTGCTGCCGTGGTTCAGGGCGGTCGAGAGCTACGTCCCGCCCGCCGGTGCGGTGCCGGACGGGAGCCGCGGCACGGACGGTCCCGTTCCCGCGGTGCAGGACTATCCGCTCAACCCGATCTTCGAGTCCATCATCGAGGCCGCCGAGCACGTGGGCGTGCCGTACAACGCGGACTACAACGCCGGCACCCTCGACGGCGTCTCCCAGCAGCAGGTCAACGTCCGGGACGGCCGGCGCTTCAACACCTGGATGGCGTACGTGAGGCCCGTGCAGGACGACCCGCGCCTGACCCTGCGCACCGGGGTCCTCCTGCAGAAGGTCCTCGTCGAGGACGGCCGGGCGGTCGGCGTCGCCGTCGTGCCCCTCGACGACCCGGACGGCACGCCCGAGGAGATCCGCGCTGACGAGGTGGTCCTGTGCGCCGGGGCGCTCGACTCCCCCAAGATCCTCCTGCGCTCCGGCATCGGCCCGGCGGGGCACCTGACCGACGTCGGCGTCCCCGTGGTCCACGACCTGCCCGGGGTGGGGGAGAACCTCCACGACCACCTGCTGGCCCCGGTCATCGCGGAGGCCACGACGCGGACGATCGAGCACCCCGAGTCCGACTGGTCCGTCACCCAGACCCACCTGTTCTGGCGCTCCCGCCCGGACCTGGACGCGCCGGACACCCAGCCCATCCACTTCTCGGTCCCGATGTACGACGAGCAGATGACCGGCCCGGCCAACGCGTTCACCCTGCACTCGGGGCTGGTCCGCCCCCACTCCCGCGGAACGCTGCGCCTGACCGGGCCGCGGGTCTCCGACCCCGTGGAGCTGGACCCGAACATCTTCGACGACCCGCGCGACCGCGAGGCCCTGCTGGCGTCCTTCCGCCAGGCCCGCGCCATGGTGGCCGCCCCGCCGCTGGCGGAGGACTGGGGTGCCGCGGAGCTCTACCCCGGCCCGGAGGTGCGCACCGAGGAGGAGGAGATCGCCTACATCAACCGGTTCGTGACCACCTATCACCACCAGGTCGGCACGTGCCGCATGGGCACCGGCCCGGACGCGGTGGTCTCCCCCGAGGACCTGCGCGTGCACGGGATCGACGGCCTGCGGGTCGTGGACGCCTCGGTCATGCCGCGGGTCCCCAGCGGGAACACGAACGCGCCCACGGCGATGATCGCGGAGCGCGCCGCGGCCCTCATCACCGGTGGGCGGACCACGGGGCCTGTCGAGGAGGTGGTCGGCACCTCGAGGTGAGGGCCGCCGGTCCGGGCCGGCGCCTCCCGCGGGGCCACCCCGGCTAGTCTGGCCGGGACCGTCCGCCCGCCCCGACCGCGAAGGATGCCCTCCCCATGACCTCTCCCCGGACCGACCCCTCGACGACCGGCCCCGTGCGCTACGCGGTGGTCGGCCTCGGCCAGATCTCCCAGCAGGCGTTCCTGCCCGCCATGGCCCGGGCCGGCAGCTCCGTGCTGGCGGCCCTGGTCACCGGCACCCCCGACAAGGCGCGGGAGCTCGCGGCCGAGTACGGCGTGCCCGCGTACTCCTACGAGGACTATCCGGCACTGCTGGCCTCCGGGGACGTGGACGCGGTCTACGTGGCCACGCCCGTGTTCCGGCACCGCGAGTTCGCCGAGCCGGCCCTCGAGGCGGGCGTGCACGTGCTGGTGGAGAAGCCGATGGAGACGTCCTCGGCGGACTGCCGGGCGATGATCGAGGCCGCCGCGCGCGGCGGGGCGCGGCTGATGGTCGCCTACCGGCTGCACCACGAGCCGGGCACGCTCGAGCTGCTCACCCGGGTCCGGGACGAGGGGCTGGTGGGCGACCCCCGCCTGTTCACCGCCGTCTTCACCCAGGACATCGACGAGGCCAACCACCGCGGGCACTCCGGCTACTGGGGCGGGCCCATCCCGGACATGGGCAGCTACCCCCTCAACGCGGTGCGCCACCTCTTCGCGGCCGAGCCCCTCGAGGTCCACGCCATGGGCGTGCGGACCCCCGGGCGCGGCTTCGACTTCGACGACACCGTGGCCGTGACGCTGCGCTTCCCCGGGCAGCGGCTGGCGCAGTTCACCATCAGCTACGCGGGGGAGGCCACCGAGCAGCTCACCGTGGTGGGCACCGAGGGCGCGGTCGCGGCGCAGCCGTGCTTCGGCTTCGGCCCCGAGGTGGGCATCAGCTGGACCGTGACCCGGGACGGGCGCAGCGAGACCCGTGCCCACGACCCGGTGGAGCAGTTCGCGGGCCAGACCCAGTACTTCTCGGAGTGCATCCTCGCCGGCGCCGACCCCGAGGCCGGCGGGGAGGAGGGGCTCATGGACATCCGGGTGCACGAGGCGGTGCTCGCGTCCCTCGAGACGGGCCGGGCCGTGCGCCTGGAGCCCGCCGCCCGCGCGGTGCGCCCCACCGCGGACCAGGCCCGGTCCCTGCCTCCCGTGGCGGAGCCCGGCGACGAGGAGCTGGTGGCCCAGGTCCCGCAGAACGGCTGAGCCGCGGCGGGCCGATCGGCTCCCGGGCTTGTCCCGCGTCCCGTCCGGGCGTAGCTTGCGGACATGGTCAGCACCAGCACGGACGTGGTCCGGAGGCTCTTCGCCGCCTACCTCGCGCAGGACGAGGCGGCGGCCCGGGAGCTCGTCGGGGACGGGTTCCGGTTCACCTCCCCGCAGGACGACCACATCGACCGGGCCGCGTACTTCGAGCGGTGCTTTCCCACGGCGCAGCGCGTCAGCCGGCAGGACCTGCTCCAGGTGGTCGAGGCGGAGCCCGGTCTCGTGCTCGTCCGCTACGAGTACGAGCTCCGGGCCGGGGGCACCTTCCGGAACATGGAGGCGATCACCGTGCGGGACGGGCAGGTCGTGGAGGCCCAGGTCTATTTCGGCGGGCCGCCGCGACCGTAGACTCCGAGGACCATCCGACGCCCAGGAGGCTCGACATGAAGCACTACCTGCTCAGCATCGAACAGCCCGACGGCGGACCGGCGGCCCCGGAGATCCTCGCACCCGTGATGCAGGACGTCGCCGCGTTCAACGAGGAGCTCCGTGCGGCCGGGGCCTGGGTCTTCGCCGGTGGTCTGGACCGGGCGGAGGCCTCCGTCGTCGTGCGCTTCCACGGCGACGACGTGGTGACCACGGACGGCCCGTACGAGCGCGAGGACGAGCACGCCGGGGGGATCTGCATCGTGGCCGCCCCGGACTACGACGGCGCCATCGAGTGGGGCCGGAAGCTGGCGCAGGCGACCACTCTCCCCGTGGAGGTGAGGGAGTTCCAGGGCGAGCCGCAGGAGCACCTGGCGTAGCCGCTGGGCGGGGCGGCGCCCGAGCCCCCGGATCCCGCAGACCCGGCCCGCCCGGGGAGGATCGGCCCGGGCGAACGGTGGGCCGATCTCCGGGTGGCCGGTGGAGCTCACCGGCCGATCTGCTCGGCCTGCGCCTCCCACGCGGCGTGGGCGTCCCGCAGTCCGGCCGGCCGGCGGGTCTCCCGCAGGGCGCGGAGCGCGGCGTTGCGCTCGCGCGCCAGGGCGTCGGCCGCCGCCCGGGCCAGGGCGTCCTCGCGGATCTGGGCGCGCACGGCGGTGATGGTGCCCATGATGGTCTCGACGGCCTGGGAGCCGCCCGCCAGGTACGCGGCCCGGACCTCGCGGTCCGGGTGGTAGAGGAACTGCTCGTCGGTCTGGCCGCGGTGGGTGTCGAACTCCTCGTCGGTGAGCTCCGAGATCATGGCGGCGACCCGGTCCAGGCGCGCCTCGACCTCCCCGTGCAGGGGCGTCCGGGCGGACGCGTCCCGGACGCACCACAGCGACTGGCCGTGCCGCCGGAGCCGGGTCGCGTCCCAGTCCGCGTGCGGGACCTCGGCCAGCCGGGCGGCGATGAAGGACGCGTCCCCGTGCCGCTGCTGCGGCGGCAGGGTGCGGAGCTGCCACTGGATCCAGGCCGTGCGCATGTCCTCCACGGCGCACCGCCGGGCCTGCTCGGCGGTCCTCGTGACCGACCTCCCGCTGCTCCTCCCCGGGTGCCTCGCGGTGGCCCTGCAGGCCGTCCGCGCACCGGGCCGCGCGGGGCTCCGCGGCGTGGCCCGCAACCACGCCTGCGCGCGCTCCACCAGGGAGCGGGCGAGCGCCCGCAGCAGCACGCCGAGCAGCCACAGGGCGGCCGCGGCCAGCAGGAGGAGAAGGATGGTGCCCAGGTTGACGAGGACGAACGAGACCACGGACAGGACGACCGCCCCGGCGACCAGGAGAACGATCCCGGAGACGTCGTTGTTCTCGGTGTTCTGCATGGCGGATCCTCCCGAACCCTCACACCACTGGACATCCACTCTAGCCGCCGGGACGGCATCTGTGACCGGTCCCACAGGAAACTCCCGGATCTCGGGGCGGTCGCGCAGGGTTCGACGGCGGGGTCCGGTGGCACGGTCCGCCCCCGATACCCTGGACCCATGCGATCCGCCGTGCTGTCCGTGTCCGCCGCCGTCCTGCTCCTCGTCGCCGGCTGCGCAGGAGGGAGTTCGGGGCAGGACGACCTGCTCCGGGCGCACGGGCTCGAGGGCGCGAGCACGCAGGAGGTCGTCGAGCAGCTCGACCGCACGCACGAGGACCGCGAGGCCGGTCTCGCCGGCTCGGTGACCTACGACGAGGTGGTCCTGGACGACGGCACCTCCGAGACGGTCCTGCCCATGCCGGAGGACCGCTTCTACCTCGCGGTCGCCCCGTGGACCACCACCACCCACGAGTGCTTCCACCACAGCCTCTCCGGCTGCCAGGGCGAGCTCGTGGGCGAGGACTTCGACGTGCGGATCGCCGACGACTCCGGGGCCGTGCTCGTGGACGACACCGTGACCAGCTACGAGAACGGCTTCGTGGGCTTCTGGCTGCCCAAGGACATCACCGGAACGCTCGAGATCAGCTCGGAGCGGGGCCGGGCGGTCGAGGAGTTCTCGACCGCCCGGGAGGATCCGACCTGCCTCACCACCGCGCAGCTGACCTGAACCCGTCCGGAGGAAAGGCACCCGCATGAGTCTCAGCATGGCCGTGACCGCCCAGGCGGTCCGGTTGCGGGCGCGCCTGCAGCCGTGGACCCCGGTGGAGCGGCTGCACGGGCGCCGGTACCCGGAGCCGGCCAGGATCCCCGCGGACCTGCGGCGCTCGCACGCCGTGGAGCGCACCGAGGTGGCCGGGCGACCGCTGCTGCGCCTGACCCCGCGCGCCGGGGCGGACGGGTCCCACCTGATCTACCTGCACGGCGGGGCCTTCGTGAACCCCCTGCTGCCCGCGCACTGGTGGATCGTGCGCGAGCTCGTGAAGGACACCGGCACCACGGTCACGGTCCCGCTGTACCGACTGGCCCCGGAGGGGCACGTGGACGAGGGCTACGACTTCCTCGCCGCGGCCTGGGCCGACCTCGTGGCCCGGCCCGCCACGGAGCGGATCGTGGTCGCGGGGGACTCCGCCGGCGGGTGCCTGGCGATCGGGCTGGCCATGCGCCTGCGGGACGCCGGTCAGCGGCTGCCCGACCACGTGGTGGGGTTCTCCCCGGCGGTGGACGTCTCCGCCACCCACCCGGCCGTGCGGGAGATCGACCCGCACGACCCCATGCTGAGCACCGACCGGGTGGTGCCCATGGCCGCGGCCTGGGCGCGGGACCGCGAGCTCACCGATCCGCTGGTCAGCCCGCTCTACGGGGACGTGGCCGGGCTGCCGCCGGTGCACGTGGTCCAGGGCGGCAAGGACATCCTGGCCGCCGACGCCCTGGCCTTCGCCCGGGACCTGGCGCGGGCGGGCAACGCGGGGAAGCTGCTCTACGAGCCCGGGGCCTTCCACGTCTACGTGGGCGCCTGGTGGACGCCGGAGGCCCGGCGGGCGGTCCGGCACGTGCGCTCCCTGCTCCGGGAGCCCGGCCCGGCGGTAGAGTAGTTCCCCGGACCTGGCGCACATCCGTGCAGTCGGCCGGGAGGGCGGTGGCTGTGCCCGGCGAGAAGCCGGAACGGCTGTGACGAGGCGCCGTGGACACCCTGCACGTCCGGGGGCCGTGGAGTCTTCTCGGGGGCCGCGCAGGGTCGGAAGGGATTTCCCGTGAATGCTGAGCTGTCGGCTCCGGAGCTGACCACAGTTCTCACCCGCCTGCACGGAATGCTCCTGGAGTCCGCGGCGGCCACCGCCGCGGTGGCGCAGCTGGCCGAGGTCGCCAGGGACCTGATCCCGATGGCCACCGGGGCCGGCGTCACCCTGGTCGACCAGCACGGGCAGCCGAGGAGCACCGCGGCCACCGACCCGGCCGTGGAGGCCCTGGACCGTCTCCAGTACGAGCTGGGGGAAGGTCCCTGTCTGGCGGCCTGGGACACCGTGAGCTTGCAGCGTGTGGACGACACCACCACCGAGACCCGGTGGCCGATGTGGGCGAAGGCGGCGGTCGCCACCGGGTTGGGCTCGGTGCTCAGCACCCCGCTGGTCTTCCAGGGGCGAGAGGTCGGAGCGGTCAAGGTCTATGCCGGAGAGCCCCACGCGTTCACCGAGCACGAGGAGCACCTGCTGGGGCTGTTGGCCGGGGCCGCGGCCACCCTGTTGGGCGCGGCCCAGGACAGGGGGGCCCTCGACCGGCTGTCGACCTCCTTGGAGAGCACGCTGGCCGACCGGCAGACGATCCAGCTCGCGGTGGGGATGCTCATGGAACGCCATCAGCTGACCCGGGCGGAGGCCCACGCCCGGCTCCAAGCCGAGACCCACCGGCGTGGCATCCCCGCGGTCTTCATCGCAGCGCGCGTGGTGGGCCACGCCGACGACCCGCGCCTGTAGCAGGCACCGGAATAGCTCAGGACCCCAGACCGTTCCGTTTTTGGTGATACATCAACCAAAAGGAGGCGCGGGAATGCAGGTCGTGGTCATCGGGGCGGGGCAGGCCGGGCTGTCCGCGGCCCACCACCTGCGGCGCCGGGGTCTGGCCCCGGAGGACGACTTCGTGGTCCTCGACGCCAACCCCGGTCCCGGTGGCGCGTGGCGGCACCGCTGGCCCTCGCTCACCTTCGGCGGCGCGCACGGGATCCACGACCTGCCGGGACTGCCCCTCGGGGTGCCGGACCCGGCCGAGCCGGCCTCCGCCGTCGTCGCCCGCTACTACGGCGAGTACGAACGCCGCTTCGGGCTGCCGGTCCACCGGCCCGTCGCGGTGCGCCGCGTCGAGGGGGAGTCCGGCGACGGGCCGCTCGACGTGGTGACGGACGCCGGCACCTGGCGGACCGAGCTGGTGATCAACGGCACCGGCACCTGGGACCGCCCCCACTGGCCGTACTACCCCGGCCGGGAGTCCTTCCGGGGGCGGCAGCTGCACACCCACGACTTCCGCTCGGCGGAGGAGTTCCGGGGCCGGCACGTGGTGGTCGTGGGCGGCGGCACCTCGGCCGTGCAGTTCCTGCTCCAGCTCGCCGCGGCGGGCGCGACCACCACGTGGACCACCCGCCGGCCCCCGCGCTTCACGGACCGGGAGTTCGATCCCGACTGGGGGCGGGACGTCGAGCGCCGGGTCGACGAGCGGACCCGGGCGGGGCTTCCGCCGGCCAGCGTGGTCTCGGCCACCGGTCTGCCCCTCACCCCGGAGTACCGTGCCGGGATCGAGAGCGGGATCCTCGTCCCGGCCGGGCCGCTGCGGGCGGTGACGCCCGCCGGCATCCGGCTCACCGACGACCGGGAGGTGCGGGCGGACGCCATCCTGTGGGCCACCGGCTTCCGTCCGGCCCTGGACCACCTGGCGCCCCTGGGGCTGCGCGAGGCCGGCGGCGGCATCCGGATGGACGGGGTGCGGGTGCTCCGCGATCCGCGGGTGCTGCTGGTCGGCTACGGCGCCTCGGCCTCGACCCTCGGTGCCACCCGCGCGGGACGGGCGGCCGCCCGCGAGGCGGTGCGGCTGCTGTCCGCGGCTCCGGACGGGAAGCAGCGGGCCGCAGCACGTGTTGTCACTGTCAGCACCTGATCCGAAACTCCGGGAGGGACCGTCATGGTCCGCATCGGCATCATCCTCGGCAGCACCCGGCCGAACCGCAACGGCGGGGACGTGGCCCGCTGGGTTCTTGCCCACGCCTCCGGGCGCGGCGACGCAGAGTTCGTGCTCCTCGACCTGCGCGAGCACCCCCTGCCGCACTTCGACGAGCCGGTGCCGCCCTCGGCAGGTCAGTACCAGAACGAGCACACCAAGCGGTGGGCGGCCACGATCGATCGCTTCGACGGCTTCGTGGTGGTCACCCCCGAGTACAACCACGGCGTGCCCGGGGTGCTGAAGAACGCCTTCGACTATCTCTACGCCGAGTGGAACAACAAGGCCGTGGGCTTCGTCTCCTACGGCACCGCCGGCGGCGTGCGCGCCGTGGAGCAGCTGCGGCAGGTGGCCGGGGAGCTGCAGCTGGCCGACGTGCGCCAACAGGTGTCGCTGTCCCTGCGGACCGACTTCGAGCACTACCGCACGTTCACCCCGGCCGAGCACCACCGGCGTTCGCTGGCCACGATGCTGGACCAGGTCGTGGCCTGGTCCGCCGCCCTCGCGCCGCTGCGCGCCCCGGCGGAGGGCGCCGGCTGAGCAGGGCGTCGTCGTAGTCTGGGGACACTGCGCCGACGCGGCGCAGTTCATCCCGACGAAGGAGCACCCCCGTGAGCGAGCAGCCCACCTCCAGCCCGGACCCCATCGAGGACGCCGCCTCCAACGACGACGCCGACATGACCACCGAGATGACCCCGGTCCCGCACGAGCACGGGGACGCGAAGAACGAGGAGTCCGAGCAGCAGGACTGAGTCCGTCCCGCTGGGCTCAGGCGGCCGTGCCGAAGAGCGAGGCGCGGAGAGCGGACAGGGGCGGCGCGTGCTCGGCCAGCTCCTGGAGGTAGCCGAGGTCGTCCAGGTCGCCCAGGGCGGCCGTGAGCTCCTCGCAGCTGAGCTGGGCGTTCTCGGCGACGGCCGCGAGGGCGGGGGCCTCCACGGCCGTGACGTGCTCGGCGAGGGCGTCGAGGACGACCACGGCGTCGACGCTGACGTGCTCGTCGTGGATGGCCTCGGCCAGGAGCCGCTCGGCGGCGTAGACCGGGGCGGCGAACATGTGGGGAACTGGGGTGTGCATCGGTGACATCACTGCCGGAACACTACTCCGCGTTCATCGGAGTTCGCTGGGATCCGGTGCCGAGGCGGCTCAGCGGGAGACCGGCAGGTCCGTGGTGCGGCGCTCACCGCGGGCCCGGCAGCGCCCGCGGAGCCCGCGGCCGAGGAGCAGCAGGAGCGCGACGACGACGACGGGCGCGACCACCCACGGCTGCTCCAGCCACGCCCAGACGACCGCCATGCCCACGGTGCCGTAGACGACGCCCCAGATGAGGGTGCCGACGAGCATCGCGGGGATCCAGCGGCGCAGGGGCATGCCCGTGACGGCAGTGGTGAGGATGACGGCGGTCTGCAGGCCCACGGTCAGGAAGCAGGCCGGGACGGCCAGGACGCCCCAGCGGTGCACCAGCCGCTGGGCCCGCCGGTAGACCGCGGTGTCCATGAGCCTGCGGATGCGCTCCGAGCGCCGGCTCCCGCCGGTGGCGGCGGCGCGGCCCAGGGCGAAGACGGTGGTGGTGCGCACGATGGCCCCGGCCCAGAAGAACAGGATCGCGGCCCCGAGGGGGAGGGACTCCAGCCAGGCCTGCACCCGTCCAGTGTAGGGAGCGGGCCCGACATGTGCTGACGACAGGGTGTCGCTGCGGGCAGGGCGGCTCGGGCGGGACGGCGCCGCCCTCCGGTCCCGCCGCCCCGCCCGGGGGTACTCTCGCGGTACGCCCGGCCCGGCGCGGAGCCGGCGCCCCGATCGAGGAGGACGCATGAGCGTGGAGATCGACGAGCACGGGACCGTGACCGCCGGCGGCCGTCCCGTGGACTACGCGACGGCCTACGCCTGGTGCGTGGACTCGCCCGAGACGATCACCGAGCTCGTCCAGGACACGAAGGCGTTCGCCACGGTGATCGCCGCCGCCGAGCAGGCCGGGGCCGAGGAGCAGGCCGAGGCCGTCCGGCAGGCCTTCGCCGCCGGGGTGCCCCGGGAGCCCGGGGCCTCCTGGGCCGCGGCGGCGGCGAGGGAACCGGCGGCCGAGGAGCCGGTCACCGAGGAGCCGGTCGCCGAGGAGCCCGCCGACGAGGCCGTCACCGAGGAGCTGCCGCCGGTGCAGGACGACCCGGCGCCGACCCGGTCCGCCGAGGAGTCCTAGGCCGGCCGCGGACCGGGGCCGCGGCTCAGCCCAGGGCCAGCTTCACGGCGAGGGCGAGCATCACCACGCCGATGACCAGGTCCACCACCCGCCAGGTGCGCGGGCTGCTGAGCACCCCGGACAGCGCCCGGGCCCCGTAGCCCAGGGCGGAGAACCACACGAGGCTGCCCGCCACGGCCCCGCCGGCGAAGACCCACCGGGCGTCGGGACCGTGCTGGTTGGCGAGGCTGCCCAGCAGCACCACGGTGTCGAGGTAGACGTGCGGGTTCAGATAGGTCAGGGCCAGGGTGGTGGCGATCACCGAGCCGCGGGACCGCGGGGCCTCCGCGGCCAGGGACGACGGCGTCAGGGCCGAGCGGAAGGACCGCACGGCCCACCACGTCAGATAGGCGGCGCCGCCCCAGCGGAGCACGACCAGGGCCTCGGGGAACCGGGAGACCAGCGCACCGATCCCGGCCGTGCCGCCGAGGATCAGCACCGCGTCGCTGACCGCGCACAGCGCCACCACCACGCCCACGTGCTCGCGGCGGATGCCCTGCCGCAGCACGAACGCGTTCTGCGCGCCGAGGGCGACGATCAGTGCCAGCCCGCTCATCAACCCGGTGCCCCAGATGCTCCACATGACCTCGACGGTAGCCAGCGCGCCAGATGCAGACAAACGAAAGATTCCACGAGTTCGTAAGCTGTGCTTCATGAACCTGGAGCACCTGCGCGCCCTGACCGCGATCGTCGACGAGGGCACCTTCGAGGCGGCCGCGGACGCCCTGCACATCAGCCCCTCCGCGGTCAGCCAGCGGATCAAGGCCCTGGAGGCCTCTGTGGGACAGGTCGTGCTGCGCCGCGGGGTGCCCTGCACGCCCACGGAGGCCGGAGCCGTGCTGCTGCGCACCGCCCGCCAGGTGCAGGTCCTCGAGGCGGAGGCCCTGCACGCCCTGGGTGACGGGGTCTCGTCCCGGACGGTGACCCCGGTGGCCGTCAACGCCGACTCCCTGGCCACCTGGTTCGTGCCCGTCCTGCAGGAGGCCGCCGGCTGGTCGGACACCACCCTGGACCTGCACGTGGAGGACCAGGACCACAGCAGCCGGCTCCTGCGCCAGGGGGACGTGATCGGTGCCGTCACGGGGGACCCCGCCCCCGTCAGCGGGTGCCGGCTCGAGCGGCTGGGCTTCATGCGCTACGTCCCCGTCGCCGCCCCCGCCCTGCGCCGGCGGTTCGGCACCGGGGCGGGGGCCGACTGGGCGGACATGCCCGTGCTCCGGTTCAACGCCAAGGACGACCTGCAGCTGCACGCCCTGCGGACCCGCGGCGTCGACCGGTCCCCGCCCACCCACACCGTCCCGTCCGCCGAGGGGTTCCTCGCCGCCGTGCGGGCCGGCCTGGGCTGGGGGATGCTCCCGGAGCTGCAGCTGGGCACGGAGCTCGCCGACGGGTCCCTGGAGCTGCTCGAGGACCACGCGCACCACGACGTCGCCCTCTACTGGCAGAGCTGGGCGCTGGACTCCGAGCGGCTGCACCGCATCACCGAGTGCGTCCGCCGGGTCGGCCGGGCGCACCTGCGCAGCACGGCGCAGGACGGCCCTGGGGCCGGTCCGCCGATCTAGGCGGCCCGGCCCGTGGGCCGGGTGCGGCCGCAGGCTCGGACCCGGCGGTCCGATCCCCCGTCGGCCCTCACCATGATCCCGGCGCGGCGGCCGGCCATGGCGCTCGTCGTGTGCGGGGAACCGGCCGGCGCTGTTCCTATGCGAAGCGCGTGGTGGTGATGGAGGTGTGGGTCCGGAGCAGGCCGAAGGTGATGGCCACCGCGGCCAGGGCCAGGGCCATGCCGAGGCCCAGGGTGATGAAGTAGGTGGGGCTGGGCCAGGTGATGGAGTAGTCGTCGCTGAGGCCGGTGACGACCAGCCAGGCCACGAAGAATCCCAGGCCGGCGGAGAGCAGCAGCACCGACAGCAGCGGCACGGCGGCCTCGCGGACGATGATTCCGCGCAGCGCGGAGACGGGCATGCCCATCAACCGCATCAGTCCCAGTGCGCGCCGCCGGTCGATGATCGCGCCTGCAGTGGCGATGGCCAGTGAGATTCCGGCGATGGTCACGGCGAGGAACGTCCCGAGGTAGGCCAGCACAGCCAGGCCGTGCACCAGCCGGGTCGTGCCCGAGGTGGTGGCGTCGGCCCGTGAGCCGGCGGGCTGGGCTGTGACGCCGGAGGTGTTCAGGGTCGTGCGAGCCCGGTCGATCGCCTCGAAGGACCCGTCGGTGCTCACGACCACTGACACGGGCACCAGCCCGTGCAGATCCTCCACGGGGGCGGACCGGGACGGGAGTGGTCCGCTGTTGTAGGGCGCCAGGAATTCGGGGTCCACGGCGATCATCGAGTCGGCGGGCACGCGGTCGAGTCCCAGGGCGGGAGCAGCAGAGCGCGGGAAGTAGATCTCCACGACCATCCCGGTGTCCAGCGCCTCGGTGGCGTAGCCGACTGCGATGTCCTGCACCCCGGTCAGCCCTCGAAGGTCCTCGAGGAGCTGGGCCACCGGCACTGGCTGGTCCTCGGTCTCCAAGGTGGTCACCAGGCTGGTCGATGCCAGCACCCCGGGCTGGTCCTCGGGTGCGGTGGCCGAGGCAACGGCGCTGGAGGCCCCGGCGAAGACGGAGACCATGAACACGGCCACGACCAGTCCCGAGACTGCGCGGAAGGTCGCCACCGGGGTGTGGCGGATCCGGCTGGCGGCGATCACCGCGGCCGCGCTGGAGGCCCGAGCCAGGCCGATCCGGCTCACCAGCAAGGTGAGCCAGGGGCCGATGAGGACCAGCCCCACCGCAGTCAGGGCGAATCCGCCGACCAGCAGCAGATCGACGATGGCATAGCTCCACTGCGTCTCGGTGCCGACCAGGGCAGCAGCGGTGGCCATCGCCACCAGCCCGGCGGCCAGGGGCAGTGCGCGCACAGCGGTGGGGGTGGGTTCCGGGCGTGCTCGGGCCGCCCCGAGCGGCCCGATTCCGGCGCGGGCGGTTCCCCAGGCGGCCGCTGCGGTGGCGGCGACCACGACCAGAACGATCACCAGCAGGGCCGAGATCGGTCCGGTCACGAGGTCTTGGGCGTAGAACCTGTTCCCGTTGACCGGAATCCGAGCTGCTCCAGGGCGCAGGAGACTGGCGATCACAGCCCCCAGTACAGCGCCGAGAAGGCTGGGGACGGCTGTTTCGACGGCGGCGACGCCGGCCACCGTGCGAGGGGCGGCCCCGATCAGCCGCAGGACCGCGAAGCGCTCAGTCCGCTGGGCCGCGCCCAGCCGGGTGCTGGTGCTGATCAGCAGCAGTACGGGGAAGAGCACCGCGATCCCGCCCAGGGCCATCAAAGTGCGGTAGGTGGCGGCGTTGTCCCCGTAGGGGTTGGTGGTGAAGTCGGTGACCAGGGAGACCAGCTGTCCTTGACGGAGCTGTTCCTCGGTGGCTCCGGTGATCACCACCAGCGAATCCGGTCCGGCCAGGGCGCTGTCGTCGATGGTGCCGGCGTAGGTGCCGTAGCGGTCCCCGAGCTGATCGGCCGGGGTGGACTCGATGAGCTGCTGCAGGGCCGGGGAAGCGTAGTAGGTGCCGGGCTCCGGGGCGGCGGCGATGCCGGGGATCGCCACGGTGGAGTCCCCGGCGGCGGCGATGTCGCGGCGCTGGACGAGCCGGTCCCGGAAGAAGTCGTCGGCACGGCCGAGCAGGACGGTGTCCGCGGTCAGCGGGATCTGCTCGGGGTCCCCGGCCGGCGTCATCCCGTCGGCTTCCACCGCCATGGTGGCTGCGGGTTCACCCTCGGTGCGCAGCCACGCGGCGCGCTGATCACGATCGGTCAGCCCCTGGGCGGCCCCCCACAGCAGCAGGATCAGGCACACCCCGATCGCCACCCCGCCGGCGATCCCGGCCAGCCGTCCCGCAGAAGAGCGCGCACCGGCCAGGGCGAGCCGGGCGATCACCGGGTTCATGCCGCGGCCCCCCGATCGGTCCCGCCCGCGGGCTCGTGGACGAGCACGGCCTGACCGGTGGTGATCGTGCCGTCGCGCACGATGACCTCCCGGTCGGCGTAGGCGGCCGTGCGCGGGTCGTGGGTGATCATCACCACCGTGGTCCCGGTCTCGCGCACCAGCTCGAGCATCAGTTCCAGCACGGTCTCCGAGGCCAGGGAGTCCAGGGACCCGGTGGGCTCGTCGGCGAACAGCACCGCCGGTGCGCCCACCATGGCCCGGGCGATCGCCACCCGCTGGGCCTGACCCCCGGAGAGCTCGCCGGGATGCTTCTCGCCCTGTCCAGCCAGGCCCAGCCGTGCCAGCAGCTCGGTGGCTGCCGATCTCGCGGCACGGCGCCGGGTGCCGGCCAGCAGCAGCGGGATGGTGACGTTGTCCACCGCACTGAGCTCGGGCAGCAGCTGCCCGTACTGGAAGACGAAGCCGAACTCGCGCAGCCGCAGTCCCGAGCGCGCCGCCTCGTCCAGGGCGCTGAGCACCACCGGTGCCCTCCCGGCGCCCGGGCGGGTGTAGGTCACGGTGCCCCGGTCCGGGGCCAGCACCCCGGCCATGCAGTGCAGCAGCGTCGACTTCCCCGACCCGGAGGGCCCCATCACGGCCAGCACCTCCCCGGGGGCCACATCCAGGTCGATCCCGCGCAGGGCCGGAGTCGCACCGAAGTCCTTGCGCACCTGGCGCACCGACAGCAGGGCCGCCGGGGAGGGCGGAACGGCAGAGGCGGCGGGGGCGGAGGTGGGATTCATGCGGTCAACAGCTCCTTCTTCAGCTGGGTCAGGCGGGCGCCGGTGAGCTCGATCCAGCGCAGATCGGCCTCGATGTGGAAGAGCCCGTGGTCGCACATCAGCACCTGCAGCAGATCCCCCTCGCGCTTGAGGCGGGTCAGCTCCCGCATCCGGGTCATGTGCTCGGCGCGCTGGGCGTCCAGCAGGCGTTGGGCGTCGTCGTCGACGAGCAGGGCGACCACGGTCTTGGCGAACAGCTCGCTCTGCAGGGTCGGGGCGGGCACCTCGGGGGTGAACAGCCACTGCTGGACCCTGGCGCGTCCGGCCTCGGTGATCTCGTACTTCTTCCGGTCGGGACCCGCCCCCGGCTCCTCGCCCAGGGCTCGGATGAGCTCGTCGCGGATCATCCGGGCCAGGGTGGAGTACACCTGGCCGAAGGCCAGCGGTTTCTGCGAGCCGAAGTACCGGTCGTAGGAGTGCTTGAGGTCGTACCCGTAGCTGGGCTCCCGCCGCAGCAGCCCCAGCAGGGTGAGCGCATTGTTCATGCTCCTATCTATACACCCGATGTCTACACGGAGTGAAGAGGCATTGCCGTGACGCGACGGGTGTGTCGCGTCGGCGGCCATGCTGACCGGCATGCCCACCCCGTCCCGCCGAGAAGACCGATCGCAGCGGCCGGTGGGGCGGGACCGCGGACGCGGTCCGCGCCTCCGTCGACGAGCTCGACCTGCGCGGTGCCGAGGAGCTGTCTGCCCCGTTGCCGGCTGTCGTCCACCGGGACCTCATCGGCGCGGGGACGTTCACCGCCGAGCACTACGACGCGCTGACCCGCCCCCGTGCGACCCGTCTGCCACGGATCGAGCTCCTCGGCCGCACGGACGGCGCCCGTGGTCACTCGCAGGCCAGACCCTCGACCCCGCCCCGGTCCAGCGCCGGGCGGTAACCGGGCTGGTCCGCGCGCAGGGGTGCCGCGCCGGCCGCGCGCACGGCGGCGCAGTCGGGGTAGTACACCTCGTCCACCGGGGCCGGTCCCGCGGCGCCGGCGCTCCCGGCGGGCGGGACGTCGCGGGGCACCTCCTGGTCCGGGCACCCGTTCAGCACGTCCGCCATCGCGTCCCGCTCGGGGGCCGTCACCGAGAGCTCGTAGCGGGTCTTGACCGCGATCTGGGTGGCCACGTACTCGCAGCGGAAGGACTGGTTCGGCGGCAGCCACGCGGCGGCGTCGGAGGCGGACTTCTCCCCGTTGGTCGGCCCGTCCACGGCGCGCAGGTTCAGGGGGTCGTTGGCCAGGGCGGTGCGCTCGCCCTGGGTGAGCCGGTCCGCCCCGGAGATCCACGCGTCCTTCAGGGCCACCACGTGGTCGATCTGCACGTCGGACGAGGTCAGCGGTCCGCGCCGGAACGCGATGGTCCGCCCCGTGTAGGGGTCCTCGAGGGTCCCGGAGAGGACCCTGCACCCGTCGCGGTCGAGGACGTCACCGGTCAGGTCCCGGGCCAGGACGTCGTTGCGGGCGTCGCAGCCGTTGCCGTCGGGATCGGCCCAGTCCCCGAACCGGGCGAGCCGGTCGTAGTCCGCGCCGTCCCCGGCGGCCTCGACCGGCAGGGCCGCGAGGGCCCGTGCGGCGGGGGAGACGGCCTCCACGGCCTGCGGCGTGCACCCGGCCAGGACGCCCAGGGCCAGGGTGAGCGGGACGAGCACACGGGTCCGGGCCGGCTCGAACCTGCGCACGTCCCCCTCCGTTCCTGTCGGTGCTCCCGGAGGTCTCATTCTCGCAGGTCGGCCGGGCTGCGGAGGGGCCGCCCGGTCCGGCCGGCCCCCGGCACGCGTCGGCCGGCCGTCGTCAGGGCAGGTCCTCCACGGCCGCCACCGCGAGGTCCGGGTGGTCGGAGAAGAGCCCGTCCATGCCGGCCTCCACGAAGGCCCTGATCTCGCCCGCCAGGTCGCCGTGCTCGCGGGGATCGGCGCTCGATCGGTGCTCGGCGGGCAGGAAGACGTTCTCCGCCCGGAAGGTCCAGCCGTGCACCTCGAGACCGGCGGCGTGGGCGTCGGCGATGACGGCCGTCGGCTCGCCGAGGGTGTCGTCGGCCTCCCGCGGGATCATGACGTCCTTGCACGCGCCGAGGACGTCGGCGTAGGACGCGATCTCCGTCAGGCCCTCCGCCGTGGTGAGGTCCGCGTAGCCGCGCGGGTCACCGGCGGCGGCGAGGTCGAACGGCGCGCCCGAGCAGTTGACCAGCTGGGCGAGGCGGACGTCGGTCAGTCCGTCGAGCTCCCGCAGGTTGGCGGTCTCGAAGCTCTGCAGGACCACCGGGTCCTCCTCGTCCCCGTAGCCGTTGGCCTCGAGCACCTCGACCGCCCGCTCCTCCAGGGACAGGCCGATCGAGTCGAAGTAGGTGGGGTGCTTGAGCTCGGGAGCGATCCCCATGGGCTCGCCGTCGCAGGTCCGCGAGCGGCGGGCCAGGTCCACGACCTCCTCGAAGGTCGGGACCGGATGGAGGCCGTCGAAGGCGGTGCTGCCCGGGCGCAGCTCCGGGATCCGTTCCTGCGCGCGCAGGGTGCGCAGCTCGGCCAGGGTGAAGTCCTCGGTGAACCAGCCGGTGACCTCGGTGCCGTCGACCACCTTGGTGGTGCGCCGCTCGGCGAACTCCGGGCGGTCCGCCACGTCCGTGGTGCCGCCGATCTCGTTCTCGTGCCGGGCGACGAGCTCACCGTCCTTGGTGGGGACGAGATCGGGCTCGATGTGGTCGGCGCACTGGGTCATGGCCAGCTGGTAGGCGGCCAGCGTGTGCTCGGGCCGGTAGCCGGAGGCGCCGCGGTGCCCGATCACCTCGGTGCCCGTCCCGGCCCCGGGCCGGAGGCGCTCGCGGCCCAGCACGATGAGCTCGGTGTCGTCCGGGGTGCCGGGCCGGCGGGCGTCGTTGCCCGGGTAGTTGTTGTCGTTGCCGACCAGCAGGCGGCCGTCCCGCAGCTGCAGGACCACCTCGACCGACTGCTGGGGGAAGGAGAACTGCTCGCTCACGCCGTAGGCGCCGGGAGAGGTCCCGGTGCCGATGCCGGCCGGGTTGTCGATGGCGAGTAGATCGGCCACCAGCTTCTTCTCGAGGTGCCCGGAGTCCTCCGTGCGACGGAGGTCGACGGCGTAGACCCGCTTGGTGACCGCCGCGGGGCCGTCGAGGTCGTCGCGCTCGAGGACCAGGAGCCGGTTCTGCTGGGTCAGGAACGCGTCGCCCACGAGGTTGGCGTCGGTGTCGGTCTCGTAGTCCCACGTGCGGCCGGTGTACTCCCGCGTCCTGGTGTCGAACTCCAGGACCAGCCGGCGGCGCGGGTCGTCGTCGTCGGCGAGGGCGCCCTCCAGGATCGGGTACAGGTATCGGCCGTTCCTCGAGCCGGCCATGGCCTCGAAGCTCTTGCTGGCGCCGACGGCGGGCTGCTCCCCGTCCTCGAGGTAGGGGCTCTGCGGCGACTCGAGCGTGCCCGTCCCGCCGTCGCGGACGTCGGCCAGCGGCACGGGCTCCTCGAGCACCACGCCCTCGGCGTCCACGTGGAGCAGGAAGGGGCCGAACTCCTCGCCGATCCAGAACGTGCCGTCCGGCTGGCGGACCACGGACTCCACGTCGAAGTCGTTGCCGGTCAGCAGCCGCTCCTCCGTGTCCTCGTGCACCAGGGGGAAGGGGACCCGGTGGTGCGGATCGCGCAGCGACACGTGCTCCCGGACCTCGATGTCCCCGGCCCCGCCCTCGGCGGTCTCCCACTGCGGGGCGATGCGGTAGAGCCGCAGCAGGAAGTCCGCGGAGTTCTCCTGGTTGCCGAAGCCGTTGTCCGGCATGGCCCAGAAGGTGCCGTCGCCGTTGTCGACCATGGCGGAGAAGCCGGGGATCACCTGGCCGTCGAACGGGCCGGTGCGGCCGTTCGCCGGTGTCGCGTCCGCCCCGGACGGCGGGCCCTCGGCGAGATGGTCGGCGGAGAGAGTGGCGCGCTGCTCGAGCACGGGCACGGTGGCGGGCCCCCCGCCCGGACCGCCGGGATGGGCCACGGCCCCCGGCGTCGTCATGACGAGGACGGCCGCGGCCAGTGCGGCGGCTGCTGGAACTCTGCGCATGCGCCGAGCGTAGGTCCGGGGCGTGGCCGGGCGGTGGCCAGCGGGGAACATGACGGCGAACGACCCCGCGCCGGGTGTTCACCGATCGTGGCCCGACCTGGGGCTCCAGGAGCGGGGCCGGGGGTCCCGGCGCCGGCACGGTCGGCTCACAGCTGCGGCACGCACTGCCCGGCACCCAGCTTCGCCAGGCCGGCCCGGTCCCCGGCCGAGAGGGACGTGACCCCGCCCGCGGGGTGCATCATCTGCGTGGGGTCGTCCACGTGGGCGAGCCCCACCACGTGGGCCAGCTCGTGCACGACGGTCGCCCGGACGTGGGCCGCCCCGTCCGGGTGCTCCAGGACCCGCGCCAGGCCCGGGGCGTCCAGGACCACCTGGCCGGTGACGTAGACGAACGGCCGCCCCGGCGCCTGCCGGGGCGTGCTGCCGCCGAGGCCCACCACGTTCCCGGCCAGCCCCGGCAGCTCGGTCTCGTCCGCCCACGCGATGAGCACAGGCGCCCACTGCCGGCCGTAGCGGTCCGGCTGATAGGGCGCGCGCTGCTCGGCGGGGCCCTCCGTCGTCGTCCCGCCGGCCACGAAGCGCAGGCCGGTGGCGGCGGCGATCTCGGCGACGGCCTCCTCGACGAGCTGTCCACCGCCGGGCGGGGCGCCGTCCGGGCGCACCACGTAGTGCACCGGCCGGCACGGGTCGTAGGCGACCATCGGCTGGCCGGGATCCGGGGAGTCCATGAAGCGGTAGCCCCCGGCGTCCTCGACCACCGGGGGTGCGCCGAGGGGCGCCCGGGCGGCGCCGACCCCGGGCGGGGGCGCCGACGCGTTCGGCAGGTAGGGGCGGATGACCGGCAGCGCGTAGTCCTGGAAGAGCCCGGGCGTGAACCAGAGCATGAGCAGCACCACGACGCCCACGGCCGGGGCTCCCCGCCACGTCCGGCCGCGCCGCCGGGGGAGCACCGCCGGCCGCCGGGCGGAGCGGCGCCCGGCGCGCTCGTCGCGGGTCCGGGGCGAGGCGCTCCGATGCGGCGTGACGCCACCGGGCTGGTGCATGTGTCCTGGTTTCCGTGCTGGACCGGGCCGTCGCACCGATCCCTTTGAGTGTACGAAAGCAAATCAATGGAGGGGGAGTTTTTCCCGCGCGTGACAGGGAACCGTCCGTCCCCACTCCTGCCTACACTGGCCCGACGCAGCCCGGACCCGAAGGAGCACCGCAGTGCAGACCACCCCGCACCAGAACGTCACCTTCCCCTCGGCCGGGGGGCAGGCCCACGGCTACCTGGCGCTGCCGGCCGGCGGCCGCGGCCCCGGTGTGATCGTCATCCAGGAGTGGTGGGGGCTGACCGACCACATCCGGGACGTGGCCGACCGGCTCGCCGCCGAGGGCTTCGTGGCCCTGGCCCCGGACCTCTACGGCGGGTCCGTCACCCACGACGGCGAGGAGGCCGCCGAGATGATGTCCCGGCTGCCCGAGGACGAGGGCGTCCGGCTCCTCGCCGGATCGGTCGACTTCCTGCTCGGTCACGAGGCGGTCACCAGCTCCACGGCGGGCGCGATCGGCTTCTGCATGGGCGGCGGGTTCGTCCTGGCCCTGGCCGCCGACCAGGGCGGGCGGATCGGCGCCGCGGTGCCCTTCTACGGGGTCGGCCAGGGCGTGCCGGACGCCTGCCACGGGGTGCGCGCGGCGGTGCAGGGCCACTACGGCCGCGAGGACACGTCCTATCCGGTCGAGAAGGCCGAGGCGCTCGAGGAGCAGCTCCGCCGCGAGTCCTCCGCCCCGGTGGTGGAGTTCCACTACTACGACGCCCCGCACGCCTTCCACAACGACCGGAACCGGCCGAACCACCGTCCCGACGCCGCGGCCACGGCCTGGGAGCGCGCGGTCGCCTTCCTCGAGGAGCACGTGCGGTAGCCGACGACGACGGCTGTCCCCCGAACCGCCCACCAGGGGAAACGCCCTGCGGCGCTGGTTGTTGCCAGGATGTAGGGAACGGTGGCGCCCGGCGGCGGGCGTGGTGGAACTGGGGCTTCCCGGAGGCAGATCTGTGGCCGGGCGGTGGAACGGCGCTCCGTAGTTTTGGAGTCAACGAACCACCGCAGCGCACCGCCGAACGAAGGGCTCCTCCCATGACCGCCACCGCCGTCGCCACCGTCTCCCGTCCCCGTCGCTACCGCGTCCTGGTCCCCCTGGCCGGCCTCGCCGCCGCCGCCGCGCTCGCCGTGGGCTCCGGCGCCGACTTCACCTCCAACTCGGTGAACGCGGCCAACGCCTTCACCACCGGCACCCTCACCCAGACGAACTCCAAGGCCAACGCCGCAGTGTTCAACCTCGACAACATGAAGCCCGGGGACACCCTCAACGGCTCGGTGACCATCACCAACTCCGGCTCCCTCGGCGCCGGCTTCAAGCTGACGGAGACCGCGAGCAACGGCTTCACCACGAAGTCCAACCTCAAGCTCACCATCACCGAGTCCGGATCGACCTCCCCGGTGTGGACCGGCACCTTCGGCGAGCTCACCGCCGCCGGTCCGCTGGCGCTGGGCGACTGGGCCCCGGGCCAGGCCAAGACGTTCGTGTTCAGCGTCACGCTCGCCCAGAGCGCCGACAACACCGAGCAGGGCAAGACCGCCACGGCCACCTACACGTGGGACGCCGTGCAGGCAAAGGCCACCACCACCAACCAGTGATCCACCCGGCGGGGCCGGTCCGCAC
>NZ_JBHVDI010000030.1:0-30454 GCF_042802875.1 Kocuria sp. NPDC057446
CCCACGGGGGGTGACCGGGCCGGCCCGCGCCGCGGGCGTGCACGGTGCGGGCCGGCGCACCGCCCCGGGGATGTCCGGGACGGGACCGCTCAGGCGGGGTCGAGGCGCAGCACGGGCCGGCCCTCGTGCACCTCGAGCACGGGGTTGCGGGCCACCAGGGCCCGCTTCTTGGCCAGGAAGGCGATCGCCGAGGTGCACTCGGCGACCGACTCGAGCACGCACTGGACCCCGGGCGAGGAGAGGTCGTCGATCGTGCGGCCCACGGTGTCCTCCTGGCCCACGAGGTCCCCGAGCCAGCTGCCGGCCGGGTCGGCCACGGCCTGCCCGGCGTCCACCCAGCGGCCCCAGACGCCCTTGGACTCCAGCACGGACGGGACCTGTCCGTCCGGGACCACCGCCGTGACGTAGTGGATGTCGTACCGGCGGTGGGCGAAGTCGGAGGTGATCCAGTGCGCGAGGGGCTTGAGCAGGTCGGAGCGCAGCACGAGGCGGCGCCGGCCCAGCACCTGGGCGAGGGAGACGTCCCCCACGGCCAGCGCCTCCCGGGAGCGCATCCACTCGGCGCCCTCCACGGACTCCACGGTGCTCATCGTGTCCGAGCCCGCCAGCAGCACGCCCGCCTCCTCGAACGCCTTGCGGACCGCGGCGACCACGGTGCGCCGCGCCCGGCCGAGGTCGTCCTCGATCCCGAGCCGGCGGGCCCAGTCGGCGGGACTGGGCCCGGCCCAGTCGAGGGGGTCGTCGTCGTGCGGCTCGAGCATGCCGCCGGGGAACCCGACGGTGCCCAGGGGTGAGCTGCCCGGCCGGTACTTGAGGTAGGTCTCCACGCCGTGCTCGCCGTCCCGCACGAACACCACCGCCGCGGCGGGCGTGGGGGCGCTGCCGGGGATGCCGGCGCCCCGCTCGAGCCAGGCCTGCGCGGCCCCGCGCTGGTTCTCCGGGATCTCGAACCAGCGCACGGCCGGCGCGCGGCCCGGGCGCGGGCCCTGCGGCTCAGCGGAACTCGGCAACGAGCTCCACCTCGACCGGCGCGTCGAGCGGCAGGACGGCGACGCCCACGGCGGAGCGCGCGTGCACCCCGGCGTCGCCGAAGATCCGTCCCAGCAGCTCGGAGGCGCCGTTGATCACGCCGGGCTGCCCGGTGAAGCCCGGGTCGGAGGCCACGAAGCCGACCACCTTGACGATCCGGACCACCCGGTCCAGGTCCCCGACGGCCTCCTTGACCGCGGCCACGGCGTTGAGGGCGGCACGGGCCGCGAGCTCGTGGGCGGTCTCGGGCGAGACGGCGCCCGCCGTCCCGGACGCGGACACCTTGCCCGTGGCGGGCAGGCTGCCGTCCACGAACGGCAGCTGGCCCGAGGTGTGCACCCACGAGCCGGTGATCACGGCGGGCACGTAGGCGGCGACCGGGGCCGCGACGGCCGGGAGCTCGAGGCCGAGCTCGGCGATGCGGGTTTCGACGGCGGAGCCGTTGCTCATGGTAGTCCTCCGGGGTTCTCTCGGGTCCGCCGCGTCAGCCCTTGGGGCGCTTGAAGTAGGCGATGGGGTTGGTCTGGACGGGGGCGTTCACGTTGCCCGCCGGGACGTCGGCGGGGGTGCTGCCGGGCAGCACGGTGACGAGCTCCCACCCGTCGTCGCCCCAGTTGTCGAGGATCTGC
This sequence comes from Kocuria sp. NPDC057446, assembly GCF_042802875.1. Lineage (NCBI taxonomy): Bacteria > Bacillati > Actinomycetota > Actinomycetes > Micrococcales > Micrococcaceae > Kocuria > Kocuria sp. NPDC057446. The sequence goes on from NZ_JBHVDI010000030.1 coordinate 1,659, forward strand.
TTGGTGGCGTGGATCATGAGCGGCACGGTGGCGTATTCCCAGGTAGTCATGGCCCCAGCGTAGCCACGAACGCCGGGGCGCGCTCCGCCGTGACGGGTCGCACACCGGCCGTGGCCGGGTTCGCACTTGTAGACTGTTCGAATGGCTTCCCGCAAGTACCCTGCCGCGCAGGCACCGTCGGCCCTGGGCAACATCGTGGCGTTCATCGCCACGAGCATCGTTGCCGGCATCGTGGCCGCCGGCCTCCTGGTCCCCCCCGCAGCCGCCACGGGCCTCGCCGCGAACGCCTCCATCGGGTGGTTCAAGGACCTCCCGGCCCAGATGCAGGCGGGGCCGATGTCGCGCGCCTCCACCGTGGTGGCACGGGACGGCACCGAGATCGCCACCTTCTACGCGCAGAACCGCACCCCCGTGCCCCTGGACGAGATCTCCCCGCACATGGAGGCCGCGATCCTCGCGATCGAGGACCGCGACTTCTACGAGCACGGCGGCGTGGACCTCGGCGGCATCATGCGCGCCCTGGGCAACAACATCATCCGCCCGGACGCCCGCCAGGGCGCGTCGACGATCACGCAGCAGTACGTGAACAACCTCATCATCGACTCCCAGGTCCGCGCCGGCGAGGAGGCCACCACCATCGGCGCCGACAAGGGCTACGCGGACAAGATCAAGGAGATCAAGCTCTCCCTGTCCATGGAGCAGGAGCTCAGCAAGGACGAGATCCTCGAGGGCTACCTCAACATGGTGCTCTTCGGCGGGCAGAACTACGGCGTGGAGGCGGCCGCCCAGTACTACTGGGGCATCCCCGCCGCCGACCTGAGCATCTCCCAGTCCGCCGTGCTGGCCGGGATGGTGCAGTCCCCCAACTACTACGACCCCGCCGCGAACCCGGAGGCCGCCACCGAGCGGCGCAACATCGTGCTGGACACGATGCTGGCGACCGGGGCCATCACCGAGGAGGAGCACTCGGCCGCGGCCGCCGAGCCCATCGCGGTGGACCCCAACCCCACGAACTCCGGGTGCACGGCCGCCGAGGTCGCCCCCTACTTCTGCGACTACGTGGAGAACTCCATCCTCCAGGACTCCGCGTTCGGCGAGACCCCCGAGGAGCGGCTCAAGACCCTCCAGCTCGGCGGGCTCACCATCACCACCACGCTCGACGTCGAGGCCCAGCGCGCGGCCGAGGAGTCGGTGAACGAGACCCAGCCGCGGGACGACAACCCGGACAACGTCTCGACCGCGCTCGTGTCCCTCGAGCCGACCAACGGCGACATCGTGGCGATGGCGCAGAACACCTACTACTCCACCGCGGAGGGCTCCTCCAACACCACGTACAACTTCAACGTGGACTCGTGGATGGGCGGGGCCGGCGGCTTCCAGGTCGGCTCGACCTACAAGCCGCTGACGTACGCCGCCTGGATCGACGCGGGCAACGGCGCGGAGGACGAGATCGACGCGACCCGCACCCGCTGGCCGGCCGACCACCGGTGGAAGGCCTCGTGCCTGGAGCGCGGGTACAAGATCGAGCCGGGCAACAACGGCGAGGGCTTCGAGATCCAGAACGCCGAGTCCGGCTACACCCGGAAGATGGAGGCCGACTTCGGCCTGTACAACTCGATCAACACCGCGATCTACGCGATGGCGGAGGACCTCGACCTGTGCGACATCGGGGAGATCTCCGAGTCCCTGGGCATCGTCAACGGCAAGGACGGCGAGCCCGTGGACACCACGGTCCTGGCGTCCCTGCTGGGCGGCTCCGTGGACATCTCCCCGATGACCATGGCCCGCGCCTACTCGGCGTTCGCCAACCGCGGCGAGATGTGCGAGCCGCGCGCCCTCGAGCGCGTCGTGGACTACACGGGCAAGGAGTACGACATCCCCGAGACGTCCTGCGAGCGCGTGATCAGCGAGGACGTGGCCGACGGCGTGAACTTCGCACTCAACCAGACCCTGATCCGCGGCTCGGGCTGGCAGCGGGAGATCGGCCTGCCGGGCGCCTCCGCGGCCAAGACCGGCACCACGGACAACTCCACCCAGACCTGGATGGTGGGCTACACCCGCGGCCTGGCCACGGCGTCCTGGGTCGGCAACTACGAGTTCGGCTCCCGGTCCCTGAACGGGCTGTCCATCGGCGGCGAGCGCACCGAGGGCGACGACTGGGTGGACGGCTCCACCTACGCCGGCGGTCAGTGGCAGCGGTTCATGGAGGAGGTGGCCCGGGACTACGACACGGACGAGTTCGAGGAGCCCTCCGACCGCGTGCTCGAGGGCCGCAACGGCACCTCGCGGCCCGGCTGAGCCCGGCACCCGGCATGGACCTCCTGCACCCCCTCCCGGGCTCCGTCGCGCCCGTCCTGCGGACCGCCGCCGCCGTGACGGCGGCCGGCGCCGGAGCGGCGGCGGGCCTCGGCGCGTGGGGCGTCGTCGTCGAGCGCCGCCGCTTCCAGCTGCGCACGGAACGGCTCCGGCTGCTGCCCGAGGGCAGCCCCCCGCTGCGGATCCTGCACCTGTCGGACCTGCACGTGTGGCCCGGCCAGCGCGCGGTGCGTGAGTTCGTGCACTCCCTCGCCGCACTGGAACCGGACCTCGTGGTGGACACCGGGGACAACCTCTCCCACCCCGGGGCGCTGCCGTGGCTGCTGGAGATCCTGGACCCGCTGTTCCGCTTCCCCGGGGCCTACGTCCCGGGCTCCAACTGCTACTTCGCGCCGCGGCCCAAGAACCCGTTCCGCTACCTGTGGCGGGACACCTCCGGGGAGGGCCGGGACGAGGTGCCCCTGCTGCCCACCCAGGACATGCACGACGCGTTCGACGCCGCGGGCTGGACGCCGCTGATCAACCGGGCCGCCCGGATGGAGGTCGCGGGCCTGACCCTGGACCTGTCCGGGGTGGACGACCCGCACCTGGGCTACGACCGGCACCCCGGCTTCGGGGACCCGGCCACGGCGGACCTGCGCCTCGGGGTGGCCCACGCCCCCTACCTGCGGACCCTGGACCGCTTCGCGGCGGACGGCGCGCAGCTGGTGCTGGCCGGGCACACGCACGGCGGGCAGGTCTGCCTGCCCGGCGGGCGGGCGCTGGTCAGCAACTGCGACCTCGAGCCCGAGCGCTGCAAGGGACTCATCACCCAGGGCGGGGTCCCGGTCAACGTCACGGCGGGTCTGGGCACGTCGCGCTTCGCCCCCATCCGGCTGTTCTGCCCGCCGGAGGCCGTGCTGCTGACGCTCACGGACTGAGCGCCCTCCCTGCGGCCACGGCCGCTCCGGTCCGTCGGGACCGGTCCTGTCGGACCGGCCCCGTGCGCCCGGTCCCGTGCGCCCGGCTCCGTCAGCCGCCGCGCGGCAGCAGGGCCTCGAGCACGGCCGGGAGGCGGGTGACGCCCTCGGAGCCGCAGAAGTGCCCGGCCCCCGGCACCACCTGCAGCTCGGCGTCCAGCCGCCGGGCGAGGTCCTCGGTGGCGGCCGCCGGCACGGTGGGGTCGTCGTCCGAGCGCAGCACCAGCCGGCGCCGGGCGCCGGCGCGCACCGCGGAGACGTCCACGTCCTCGGCGAGGAACCCGTCCAGCAGCGGCACGGCCTCGAGCCGTCCCGTGAAGCCGGCCACGAGCACCAGCCCGCCCAGCTCCCAGGGCCGGGGCAGGCCGGCGAGGTGGCGCAGGAGGGTGACGCAGCCCAGGCTGTGGCCCACCAGGTGGGTGTGCCGGTCCGGCGTGCCCACCGCCCGCGCCACGGCGTCCTGCCACGCCCCGGCCTCGGGGAAGGACGGCTCCGGCAGCTCCAGCACGGCCGTGCGCACGCCGGCGGCGGTGAGCTGCTCGCGCAGCCACGGGAACCAGTGCTGGTCCGGGGCGGCGTCGTAGCCGTGCACCACCACCACCCGGCGGACCTCCGGCTCCGGGGCGCTCACCCGGAGATCTCGGGGACCGCCACGATGATCCGGTGGTTGGTCCGGTCGCACAGGTACATCTCGACCGTGCCCTCCGGCACGGGACCGCCCTCGGGCCACTGGTCCTCGGTGATCTGGCGCAGGGGTCCGCCGCAGGACGGGCAGATGGGGTCCATGGTGCTCTCCTCCAGGGGTCGGCTCGCGGGCCGCCGGGCCCGTGGCCCGAGCTTCCCCCAAAACGGCGCGGCCCACAATCCCCCGGACGCCCCGATGCCCCGGATGCGCAGACCTGGGGCGGGCCGGCGGCGCGGACGGACCGTCGGCACGGCACGGCGCCTGTGGTCGCACCATAGGATTGTGGCGTGGACCACGCCGGACGCCCCGACTCCCCGTCAGGAGACCCCATGACCGCCCCCAGCGCGCACCGCCCCACCGCCCCCGCACCCGAGGCGCTGCTCGAGGAGCTCCGGAGCGGGTGCGGCCGCGACGCGGTGGTGACCTCGGAGCTCGAGCACCGCGCGATCGCCCACGATGCCTCCCACTACCTGCTGCAGCCGGCGGCCGTGGTGCGCCCGCGCTCGGCCGCGGACATGGGCCACCTCTTCCGCGCGGTCGCCCGCCACGGCCTGGGCCTGACCTTCCGCGCCGGCGGGACGTCGCTGTCCGGGCAGTCCGTGACGGACCAGGTGCTGGTGGACGTCCGGCGGAACTTCCGGGGCATCGAGGTGCTGGACGGCGGCCGGCGGGTCCGCGTGCAGCCGGGGGCCACGGTGCGGCAGGTCAACGCCCGGCTGACCCCGTACGGGCACAAGCTGGGGCCGGACCCGGCGAGCGAGGCCGCGTGCACGATCGGCGGCGTGGTGGCCAACAACTCCTCGGGCATGGCCTGCGGGACCGAGGCCAACACCTATCGGACGCTGGAGTCCATGGTGGTCGTCCTGCCCTCCGGGACCCGGGTGGACACCGCGGACCCGGACGCCGACCGGCGGCTGCGGGAGCTCGAGCCCGCCCTGCACGAGGGCCTGCTGCGGCTGCGGGACCGGGTGCGCGGCAACCCGGCGTCGGTGCGCACCATCCAGCGGCAGTTCTCGATGAAGAACACCATGGGCTACGGCCTCAACTCGTTCCTGGACCACGACGAGCCGGTGCGGATCCTCGAGCACCTGCTGATCGGCAGCGAGGGCACCCTCGGCTTCGTCGCCGAGGCGGTGTTCCGGACGGTGCCGATCCTGCCGTTCGCGTCCACGGGGCTGCTGGTGTTCCCGGACCTGGCCGCGGCCACCCGCACGGTCCCGGCGCTGGTGGCGGCCCGCTCCGCCACCGTCGAGCTGCTGGACGCCACGTCCCTGAAGGTCTCCCAGCGCACGGGCCTGGCCCCGGCCCAGATCCTGGAGATCGACGTCCGCGACCACGCGGCGCTGCTCGTCGAGTACCAGGGCCGCACCCGCGAGGAGGAGCGGGAGCTCTCCGCGGGAGCCGCCGGTCTGTTCCGGACCCTGGACCTGGCGGCCCCGCCGGCCCTGACCGACGACCCCGCGGCCCGCGCCGCGCTGTGGACCGTGCGCAAGGGCCTCTACACCACCGTGGCGGGGGCCCGGCCGAGCGGGTCCAACGCGCTGCTCGAGGACGTCGTCGTCCCCGTCGCGGAGCTCGGCGAGACGTGCGAGCAGCTCACGGCGCTCTTCGACGCCCACGGCTACCGGGACTCCGTGATCTTCGGGCACGCCAAGGACGGCAACGTGCACTTCATGCTCAACGAGCAGTTCGACCGCCCGGACCTGCTGGCCCGCTACGAGCGCTTCACCGAGGACATGGTGGCCCTGGTCCTCGACCACCACGGCTCGCTCAAGGCCGAGCACGGCACGGGCCGCAACATGGCCCCGTTCGTGCGCCGGCAGTACGGGGACGAGCTCTACGACGTCATGGTGGCGCTCAAGCGGCTCGTCGACCCGGGCGCGCTGCTGAACCCGGGCGTGCTGCTCAACGAGGACCCCACCGTCTACGTGCGGGACCTCAAGACCGCGCCCACGGTGGAGCAGGAGGTGGACCGGTGCGTGGAGTGCGGCTACTGCGAGCCGGTCTGCCCCTCGAAGGACCTCACCCTCACGCCGCGCCAGCGCATCGTGGGCCGCCGGGAGATCGCCGCGGCCGAGGAGCGCGGGGACGCGGAGCTCGCCGCCCGGCTGCGGGCCGAGTACGACTACGAGGGCCTGCAGACGTGCGCCGTGGACGGGATGTGCGTGACGGCCTGCCCCGTGCTGATCAACACCGGGGACCTCGTGCGCCGGCTGCGCGCCGAGCAGCACAGCCGCGTCGAGGACGCCGGCTGGGGCGCCGCCGCCAGGGTGTGGGGGGCGACGACGACGGGGGCCGGGCTCGGCCTGACCGTCGCGAAGGCCCTGCCCACCGCGCTGCCGGCCGCGGCGACCGCCGCCGCCCGGGCCGTGCTGGGCGCCGAGCACGTCCCCCAGTACAAGGACGCGCTGCCCGCGGGCGGTCCGGCCCGGCCGCGCCGGCAGGACCCGGCCGCGGAGGCCGTGTTCTTCCCGGCGTGCATCAACGCGATGTTCGGCACGGCCGCGCGCCCCGGGGGCGGGACGGCCCTGACGGCCTCCGAGGCGTTCCTGGCGCTGTGCGACCGCGCCGGGGTGCACGTCACCGTGCCGGAGGGCATCGGCGGCCTGTGCTGCGGGACGCCGTGGAAGTCCAAGGGCCTGCCCACCGGGTACGCCACGATGTCGGAGCGCACGCTGGCGGCGCTGTGGGAGGCGACCCGCCAGGGCGAGCTGCCGGTCGTCTGCGACGCCGCGTCCTGCACCGAGGGCCTGGAGACCATGTCCGAGCTCGCGGCGGCGTCCAGCGAGTACCACGCGCTGCGGTTCGTGGACGCGGTGGAGTTCACGGCGGACCGGGTGCTGGAGCGGCTGGCCGTCACCCGCCCGGTGGGGTCCATGGCCCTGCACCCCACCTGCTCGAGCGTGCACCTGGGCATCGCCGGCGCCCTCGAGACGCTGGCCCGGGCGATCAGCGACGACGTGGTCGTGCCGAAGGACTGGGGCTGCTGCGCCTACGCCGGGGACCGCGGCATGCTGCACCCCGAGTTCACGGCCTCCGCCACCGCGGCCGAGGCCCGCGAGGTCGCCGAGCGCCGCTTCGACGCCTACGCGTCCCTGAACCGCACGTGCGAGCAGGGCCTGACGGAGGCCACCGGGCACCCGTACCGTCACGTCCTCGAGCACCTGGAGGAGGCGACCCGCTGACCCGCTCCCCCACCTGAGTTGCGCTCAACTGAGTTGTGCGCAACCGGGATGTGTGCGAGCATCGGGGCATGGACGCAGATCTCCGGCTCGACGCGCAGCTGTGCTTCGCGCTCTACGCCGCCTCGCGGGCCACGACCGCGGCCTACCGCGAGCCGCTGGCCGAGCTCGGCCTGACCTATCCGCAGTACCTCGCGCTGCTCGCGCTGTGGGAGGAGGACGGGCCCACCGTCTCGGCGCTCGGCACCCGCCTGCGCCTGGACAGCGGCACACTCTCCCCGCTGCTCAAGCGGATGGAGACCGGCGGCCTGCTCGAGCGCCGCCGCGGGCACGACGACGAGCGGCGGGTCACCGTCCACCTCACGCCTTCCGGCGACCGGCTGCGCGAGCGCGCCCCGGCCGTGCAGCAGCGCGTGCTGGAGGCCTCGGGCCTGACCGCCGCCGAGATGGAGACGCTGCGGGCGCTGGCCCGCAGGATCGGCGCCCCCGCCGACGGGGACGCCACGAGCGGCGCCGGCGCGGACACCGCCGGACCGACCACCACCACCGACACCCAGGAGTGACCAGCATGGACACCGTCTACACCGCCGAGGCCCTCGCCACCGGGGCCGGCCGCGACGGCCGCACCCGCACCACCGACGGCCGGATCGACCTCGGCCTGGCCGTCCCGCAGGAGATGGGCGGCTCCGGCGACGGCGCCAACCCCGAGCAGCTCTTCGCCGCAGGCTACGCCGCGTGCTTCCACTCCGCGCTGCAGATGGTGGCGCGGCAGGAGAAGGTCAAGCTCGGGGACTCCAGCGTCGGGGCCCGCGTGGGCATCGGCGGCAACGGCCAGGGCGGCTTCGGCCTCGAGGTCGACCTCGAGGTCGTGCTCCCGGACCTGGACCAGGAGACCGCGCAGGCCCTGGCGGACAAGGCCCACCAGGTGTGCCCGTACTCGAACGCCACCCGCGGCAACGTCGACGTCCGCGTGACCGTCGCCGACGACTGATCCCCGCCTCCGCCCCCCCTTCCCTCGACCCCCAGGAGAACCGATGACTTCCCCCACCAGCACCCGCCAGGTCGTGCTCGCCTCCCGCCCCGACGGCATCCCGGCCCCCGAGAACTTCCGGCTCGAGGAGACCGCGCTGCCCGCGCCCGGCCCCGGCCAGGTCGTGGTCGCCAACCGCTGGATGTCCGTGGACCCGTACATGCGCGGCCGGATGAACGACGTGAAGTCCTACGTCCCGCCGTTCCAGGTGGACCGCCCGCTCGACGGCGGCGCCGTGGGCGAGGTCGTCGCCTCCGCCGCGCCCGGGCTGCCCGTGGGCGCCACGGTGCTGCACGGGGCCGGGTGGCGGGAGCACGCTCTCGTCGAGGCCGCCTCCGCCACCGTGGTGGACCCCGCCCTCGCCCCGGAGTCGGCCTACCTGGGGGTGCTCGGCATGCCCGGGCTCACCGCGTACGCCGGCCTCATGGCGGCCGCACGGTTCCGGCCCGGGGACACGGTGTTCGTCTCCGGCGCCGCCGGGGCCGTGGGCTCGCTCGTCGGCCAGATCGCGAAGCTCAGCGGCGCCGCGCGCGTGGTCGGCAGCGCCGGCTCCCCCGAGAAGGTCGCCCGCCTGCTGGAGCTCGGCTTCGACGCCGCCTTCGACTACCACGACGGCCCGGTGCTCCCCCAGCTGCGGCGCGCGGCGCCCGAGGGCATCGACGTGTACTTCGACAACGTGGGCGGCGAGCACCTGGAGGCCGCGATCTCCGCGCTGAACACCCACGGCCGCGTGTGCCTGTGCGGGGCGATCTCGCAGTACAACGCGACCGAGCCCCCGGCGGCGCCCCGGAACCTGGCGCTGGCGATCGGCAAGATGCTGAGCCTGCAGGGCTTCCTGGTGAGCGGTCACCAGGACCTGGGCCCGGAGTTCCGCGAGAAGATGGCCGGCTGGCTGGCCGCGGGCGAGATCCAGTGGGACGAGACCGTGCGCGAGGGGCTCGACGACGCCCCGCAGGCGTTCATCGACCTGCTCGCCGGGGCCAACACCGGGAAGATGGTCGTCCGGCTCTGAGCCGGCCCCTCAGACCGTGAGCCCCGCGCCGCCGGCGCTCAGCCGCGCGGCGAGCTCCCGCACCCCGGACACCCTGAGGTCCGGGGTGCGCGCGTACCGTGGCCAGGGCGCGCCGTGCCGGTCGATCCAGGCGGTGCGCATCCCCGCCCGGGCCGCGCCGTGCAGGTCCCACGGGTGCACCGCGATCATCAGCATCTGCTCCAGCGGCACGCCCCACGCCCCGCTCGCCCAGGTGTAGGCCTCGGACGCCGGCTTCCAGCAGGGGGCCTCCTCGACGGAGCGGACGTGCTCGAAGTGCTGCCGCACGCCCCCGCGCTCGAGCAGCCCCTCGGCGGTGGCCGCGGAGCCGTTGGTGAGGGCCGTGAGCCGGAACCCCGCCTCTGCCATGGCGCGCACCCCGTCCGGGACGTCCGCGTGGACGGGCAGCGCCTGCACGGCCTCCAGCACGTGGGACACGGCGTCCTCCACGTCCCCGGTGGGCGGATGCGCGGCGAACAGCATGCGCGCGACCTCCTGCCCCAGCACGGCGAACGGCTGGGCCTCCCCGTGCACGGCCAGGGCGAAGCCCTCCCGCAGCACGGAGGCGAACCAGGTGGCGGCCACCTCCCCCGGCACGCCCAGCTCCTCGAAGGCGCCGTGCAGCGGGCGCAGGTCCGAGAGGGTCTCGTTCACGTCGAACACGAGGACGGGTCGGTCGTCGCTGGTCATTCCGGGGCCTTCCGTTCGCGGTGGTGCACAGCGTAGTCCGCCCTGGCCCCGGAGGGGAGCGCTCAGCCCGCCGGGACGAGCCGGCCCAGGGGGCTGTTCTCGAAGTCGTCCAGCAGGGCCTGCGGGTCCGCGTACACGGACACGGCCCCGGCCTCGCGCAGCTCCCCCTCGCTGATCCCGCCGCTCATCAGGCACACGGCGTCGAGGCCCAGCTTCCACGCGGACTCGACGTCCCAGCGGGCGTCCCCCACCACGATCGCGTCCTCGGGGCGCAGGTTCCCGGCCTCCAGGGCGGCGGCGAAGATGTCCGGCGCGGGCTTGCTCTGCTCGGCGTCCGTGGCGGTCGTGACCGCCGTCAGCAGGTCGTCGGAGCCGAGGGCCTCGCGCATGGCGGCCACCTCGGTGACGTTCGACGACGACGCCAGCACCACCACGAGCCCCGCGTCGGTGCAGCGGCGCAGCAGCTCCGCGGCACCGCGGGTGGGCCTGAGCCCCGGCCAGTGCACGGAGAACAGGGCCCCGTGGGCGGCGCCGATGGCGTCGTCCCCGTCCCGGTCCCGGTCGGCGGGCAGCAGCGCGTCGATCAGCTGCTCCGAGCCCATGCCGATGAGCCGGTGGATGCGGTGCATGGGCACGTCGTGGCCGGCCTGGTTGAAGGCGTGCCACCAGGCCACGGTGTGCAGGTAGCTCGAGTCGATGAGGGTGCCGTCGACGTCGAACAGGACGCCGCGCCGGTTCGGCGCGGAGGAGTCGGGGGTGCGGGGAGCAGTCATGACCTCACCCTCCCACCCGCGGGCCGGACGATCAACGCGCGGCGGAGCGCCGGCGGCGCACGAGCAGGACCGCGAGCGCACCGAGCAGGCCGACGGCGACCACGGCGGCGACCGCCGGGCCGAGCGTCCCTCCGCCCAGCGGGCCGGTGCCGGACGCACCGCCGGCCGCGGCCTCCTCGCCGTCGGCACCCTCGGCACCGGGATCCCCCGCACCGGCGGCCGGGTCCTCGCCGGCGTCCCCGGTCAGCTCGTCGAGGGCCAGGGTGTGGACCGTGCCGTCCTGGCCGGGCGCCAGCACCACGCCGTCGACGACGATCGGGCCGGCCGGCGCCAGCGGCTCCTCGGAGAGCTGCCGGCTGCCCGCGAGCGCCCCGGTGCCGGCCTCGAGCGCGCCGATCTCCCCCTGGGTGGTCGTGTACACCACGTGCCCGTCGGCCACCACGGGCGCGGCCTTGACGGGACCGGAGCTGTGGGTCCACCGCTCCTCGCCCGTGCGGAGGTCCAGGGCGTACACCGTCCCGGTGGTGGGGCTGCCCACGTACACCGTGCCGTCGGCGATCGTCGGGGCGCCGGACTTGTTGTTGGGCACGAACGGGCCCTCGCCGAGCCGGTGCTCCCAGAGCACCTCGCCGGTCTCCGCGTCGAGGGCGTGCGCCCAGTGCTCGAGCTGTTCCGCGGGCACGATGTCCCGGTGGGAGGTGGTGACCACGATGCCCTCGGAGACGGCCGGCGGGACGTCGTCGAGGCCCGACCCCGCCTCCGGGAACTCGGTGGTCCAGGCCGTCTCCCGGGCGTCCATGTCGTAGCCGACCACCTTCGGGCCGCCGTCGAAAGCCCCGGTGTAGAGCATGCCGTCGGCGGCGGCCGGGGCGGACATGCTCATCACCGCCCCGACGTCCACCCGCTCGAGGCCCTCCCCCGTGGCGGCGTCGATCACGTGCAGGTGCCGGTCCCCGGTCGCGGCGTGGATCCGGCCGTCGTGCAGCACGGGGGTGGGCATGACGTGGCCGTCCACGGCGTACTGCCACTGCTGCTCGCCGGTCTCCGCGTCCAGCGCCAGCACGCCGCCGGGGCCGTCCCCGCGCAGTCCGTCCCCGCGCTCCTGGCCGCGGTCCCCGTAGCCGACGTAGACGGTGCCCTCGGAGACCAGCATCTCGGAGTGGATCCAGTTCGGGGCCTGGGCCTGCCAGAGCTGCTCGCCGGTGCCGAGGTCGAAGGCGTGCAGCGTGCCGCTGCCGTGGGTGCCCACGTACAGCCGGTCCCCCACCACCACGGGCGAGGCGCGGACCTCGTCCGGCAGCTCGAAGCCGCCCTCGGCGGGGACCACCGAGCCGTCGGTCTCGATCACGGGGTTCTTCTCCGGGGTGAGCCGGTACTGCGTCCACTCCTCCGGGGACTCCACGGGCGCCGCCGCGGCGGGGCCCGCGCCCGCCAGGAGGACGACGGTCAGGGCAGCACAGGTGGTCCGGAGGGAAGTCATGCCTCCAGTCTGGAACACCCACCCGTCCGGGCGACAGCTGAGTTGCGGAGGAAAATCGCTGGTCGGACGGACATTGGCCTCGTCCGCTCAGCGGGCCGGCCTCACTTGTCGGCCTTCTCGTGGGCCGCGTTGCTCGGGCCGTGGCCCTGGTCGACGGCGGCGGGGGGCACGGGCGCCATCACGCCGCGCAGCCGCCGGCCCTCCTCCTCGAGGTCCAGGCGGGAGTCCGCGAAGCGCCGCACCACGGCCGCGGCCGCGTCGGTCATCTCGTCCAGCGCCCGGACGTCGATGTTGCTGAGGTCGTCGCACGCCGCGTGGTAGCAGAAGTCGTAGCCCACGCCGGCCCGGCCGCCGAACAGCGCGGCCTGCTCCACGGTCTTGATCCCCTCGGCGCCGGTGAACAGGCCGCCGGCGGCGATGCCCTCGGCGATGAACGGCCCGTAGTCGCTGCGGCCGCTGAACTCGGTCTCGCCCGAGGCCAGGCCCACGGAGCCGAAGTGCTCGTGGAAGGCCGCCTCGATCGCGGCCGAGCCCGCCGGGGCGGGCACCGAGCCGTCCTCGGGGCCGAAGGCCGAGGCGTCGCCGTCGTAGACGAAGCGCCCGTGGTTCGGGGAGGCGATCATGTCGAAGTTCAGGTACAGCGCGATGTTCCCGAGTGCCGCGGAGTCGTTGGCCCTGAGGTCCTCGACGTAGTGGCGGGATCCGAGCAGACCGAGCTCCTCCGCGCCCCACCAGGCGAAGCGCACGGCGTTGGCGGTCGGCGTGCCCGCGAGCGCCTCGGCGACGGCCAGGATCCCCGCGGAGCCGGAGGCGTTGTCGTTGATGCCGGGGCCCTCCGGGACGCTGTCCAGGTGGGCGCCGACCACGACCGTGCGCCCGGGGTCGCCCGAGCCCGTCTCGGCGAGGACGTTGAACGTCTCCCGGCTCTCGGAGACGGTCTGCGTGCTGACCGTCACCTCGCCCCCGCCGAGCAGGGCCCGGCCGGCGGCGTAGCTCAGACCGACCACCGGGACGGTCACCGCTCCGGGCTCGCCGAGGGTGCCGGCGACCACGTCCTCCGCCCCGGGCAGGCCCGTGTTGAAGATCAGCACCGCGGACGCCCCCGCGGCCTGGGCGTTGGCGGCCTTCACCCCGAAGGCGCACGTGCCCCGCTGGAGCAGCGCGATGTTCCCCGGCACGAAGTCGGCGAAGTCCGCGGCCTCGCACCCGCTGGTGCTCGCGGCCGGCTCACCGGTCGTTCCCACGGCCTGCACCGTGGCGGTCACGGTGCCGGAGCCGGAGTAGGTCATGACCGCGACGTCCGCTGCGGGGAGCGGCCGGCCGCCCACGCTGACGGTGGCCGGGCCCACCGCCTGGAAGAAGGGGAAGGAGAACTTCTGGACCTGCGGGGCGTAGCCGGCGGCTCGGAGCCTGCCGACCACGTAGTCGACGCTGCCGCGGTAGCCCGGCGTGCCCGAGGCGCGGTTGCCGTCGTTGGCGTTGGCGATGGCCTGGAAGACCTCGAGGTGCTCGAGCACTTTCTGGGGAGGCACGTCCGCCGCGTTCACAGCGACCGCTCCGGTGCGGTCGGGGTCGCAGCGGCGGGCACGTCGTCGGCACCCTCCGTGCCGGTGCTCAACTGCACGGTGGCCGCCGCGGCGACCGCCCTTCGGTGCTGACGGGTGCGGTGGCGCATGGGATCTCCCGGGGCAGGGGCCGACCTGGGGCTCGACCAGGACAGCGGTGTCATCGAGCTGATGGAGCGATGTGCACAGAGTCCCAGCTCCCGGGCGTCGGCACAATGCCCGTGCGCTTTGTGGCAGGACGAACGGCCCCGCCCCCGGCGCGATGTGACGGGGACGGGGACGGGGCCGTTGCCTGTGCCTCGGGACCGTCAGGCGGCCGCCTTGTCGTGGCCGTGGCCGTGGCCGCGGCCGTGCTCGGAGTGCGGGCCGTGGCCGCGGTCGTCGCCCTTCGGGTGGCCGACCGCGCCCTTGCCCTTCTGTCGGTAGGGCTTACCCTCGCCGTTGACGTCGTGGGTCGACATCGCGTAGCGCAGGACCACCGCCGCGGCGGCGTCGGACATCTCCTCCATGCCCTGGAGGTTCACGTTCGAGATGTCGTCGCAGGCCGAGTGGTAGCAGGAGTCGTAGGCGACACCGGCCTGGCCGCCGTACAGGGCGGCCTGCTCCTCGGTCTTCACGCCCTCGGCGCCCGTGAACAGACCGCCGGAGGGGATGTCGGCCTCGATGAACGGCCCGTAGTCGCTGCGGCCGCTGAACTCGGTGTCGCCGGAGGCCAGCCCCACCGAGGCGAAGTGCTCGTGGAACGCCGCCTCGATCGCGGCGGAGCCCTCGGGCACGTTGGTGTCGCCGGGGTCGAAGGTGGAGGCGTCGCCGTCGTAGACGAAGCGCCCGTAGTTCGGGGAGCCGATCATGTCGAAGTTCAGGTACATCGCGATGTCCTCGAACGCCTCGGGATCGTTCTCCCGCAGGTCGCTCACGTAGTGCTCGGCGCCCAAGAGGCCGAGCTCCTCCGCGCCCCACCAGGCGAAGCGCACGGTGTTCTCGGTCTTCGTCTTGGCCATGGCCTCCGCGATGGCGAGGATGCCCGCCGAGCCGGTGCCGTTGTCGCTGATGCCCGCGCCCTCGAGCACGCCGTCCAGATGCGCGCCGACCATCACCGTGTTCTCGGGGTCGCCCGTGCCGGTCTCGGCCAGGACGTTGTAGGTGGTGCGGGTGGCGGAGACGGTGTCCGTGGCGACCGTGACCTCCGTGGCGTCCAGCAGGTCCACGCCGGCCCGGTAGCTGAGGCCGACCGTCGGCAGCGAGGTGGCCTCCGGGGAGCCGAGGGTGCCGGCGACGGTCCCCTCGGCGCCGTCCAGGCCCGTGTTGAAGATCAGCACGGCGGACGCGCCGGCGGCCTCCGCGTTGGCGGCCTTGACCCCGAAGGCGCACGTGCCGCGCTGCAGGAGGGCCACGCTGCCCACCCGGAAGCCGGCGAAGTCGCTCGCCTCGCAGCCGCTGGTGCTGCCCACCCGGGCGCCGGTGGTGTCCACGGCCTGCACCGGGCCGCTGACGGTGCCCGTGCCGGAGTAGGTCATCACCGCGACGTCCTCGGCGGGGAGCTGCGTGCCGTCGGCGGTGACCGTGGCGGGGGTGCGCTCCTGGAAGAACGGGAAGTCGAACGCCTGGACCTCCGGGCTGTAGCCGGCGGCGCGCAGCGTGCCGACCACGTAGTCGACGCTGGCCTGGTAGCCGGAGGTGCCCGAGGCGCGGTTGCCGTCGTTGGCCTCCGCGATCGACTGGAAGGCGTTCAGGTGGGCCGCGAGCTTCTCCTGCGAGACGGCCTGGGTGATCTTGTGGGTGGTGTTGTTGTTGCTGCTGTCGCGGGTGGGGGCCGCGACGGCACTGGTCGCCGTGAGGGTCAGGGCGCCGGCCAGGGCGGCCGCGGTGATCCAGTGGCTGGGCTTGCGGACGGGCATGGAACCTCCAGGTGAGCGGCGGCCGGGAGGTAGCCCGGCCGTGACGCGGTTCACAGTCATCGACGGATGACTCGGATTTGCACATGCTCACAAATGAGTTACTGACCAGTCAATAACTTTTGTCCACTAATGGGCCCACAACAACGGCGGGCCGGGCTCACCGGCGCCCGCGGGTTGGGCGTCGCAGGGCGACGGTCGCCACGACGGCCGCTGCGGCCATCACGCTCACGGCGGCGACACCGACGACGATCGGCGCAGGATCCTCGAGCACTCCGCGGCGTGACCACCCGTCCGGGGGACGGAGTGGCGCCCTGTCGTCGATCGTGGACGACGCGAAGCCCAGGACGACCGCGGCCGTGGCGTCGCTCATCTCCTCCAGGACCCGGAGGTCGACGTTGTCCAGGTCGTCGCACGCGGAGTGGTAGCAGGGGTCGTAGTCCGTGCCGGCCTCGCCGCCGTACCGGTCCGCCTGCTGCCGCGTCTTCTCACCCGTGTCGCCCGTGAAGAGCCCGCCCACGGGGATCCCGGCCTCGGCGAACACGAGGTGGTCACTGCCGTCGTCGAGCGGCACCTCGTCGGCGGCGATCGCCACGGACTCGAAATAGGCCTCGAACGCCGCCTCGATGGCCTCCGATCCGGCCGGGGCCTCGACGGAGTCGTCGTGCCGGCCGCCCCCGGAGGTGTCGCCGTCGTAGACGAAGCGCCCGTAGTTCGGGGAGCCGATCATGTCGAGGTTCAGGTACAGCGCGATGTCCTCGAACGCCCCGGGGTCGTTGGCCCGCAGGTCGGAGACGTAGTGGTCGGCGCCGTCGAGGTTGACCTCCTCCGCACCCCACCAGGCGAAGCGCACCCTGTTCCGCGTGTCGGCGCCGGCCAGGGCCTCGGCGACGGCGAGGACGCCCGCGGCGCCGGAGCCGTTGTCGTTGAGACCGGGGCTCTCCGGCACGCTGTCCAGGTGCGCACCGACCAGCACGGTGCTGGCCGGGT
Source organism: Kocuria sp. NPDC057446 (assembly GCF_042802875.1). NCBI lineage: Bacteria > Bacillati > Actinomycetota > Actinomycetes > Micrococcales > Micrococcaceae > Kocuria > Kocuria sp. NPDC057446. Next base: position 18,254 of record NZ_JBHVDI010000030.1, read on the forward strand.
TTCCCGTGGCCGTGTCCGCCAGGACGTTGTACGTGACAAGAGGCCCAGTGTCCCTGTCCTCGTCGTCGTCGTGCTCTCCGTCGTACGGGACCGTGAAGACCTGCACCCGAGGGTCGTAGCCGGCGGCCCGCAGCCGCTCGACGACGTGGTCGACGCTCGCCCGGTAGTCGGCGGTGCCGGCGGCGCGGTTGCCGCCATGGGCGTCCGCGGCGTCCTGGAAGGCGCGCAGGTGGCCCTCCAGCTGCTCGGCGGTGACGGCCCGGACCATCTCCTCCGTCGCGGCGACACCGTCCGGCCCTGCCGGGAGCGCCGCGGCGGGGCCACCAACTGTGAGCGAGAGGACCACCACCGGCACGGCCCAGGCGAGCCCCCTGCCGGACGCTCGTCGGCGCACGACGCCTCCCAGGAACTCCGGACCGCCCCTCTTCGCTGAGCTGACGGCTCAGCGGACCGACGGCGATGTTCACCCAGGCAAGCACGGGCCTGACGTCCGGTCAAAGGTCCGGAGAAGAACTACCGTCCGTTTCGACACGGCGCGCAAGGCCCGATTTCCCACCCGCGCGGCCGGATGGCTATGATGGAGCAGTTGTTTCCGGCCGAGGTCGGATGCTTCGCGGGATGTGGCGCAGCTTGGTAGCGCGCGTCGTTCGGGACGACGAGGTCGCAGGTTCAAATCCTGTCATCCCGACCATCTGATGTCCCAGGACATCGGCAAGGCCCGAACCCACGGATGTGGGTTCGGGCCTTTTGTCATGCCTGGGGCTGGTAGTCGCGGGTGGGGTCGATGGTGAGTTCGCGCAACAGCTCGCCGGTGGTGGCGTTGACCACGCGCACCTGGTGGTCCTGGATGAGCAGGATGACGTGGGTTCCGGCGTGGGTTCGGCCGATGCCGATGTGGCGCGGAAGGTGGTGACCACGATCGGGGTGGTGATCGCCCGGTGGGCGGAGAGGTGCAGGGCGTAGCGGGTGCAGTCGTCGAACCAGGTGATGATCTCCACCTCCTGGCCGCCGGTCAGCCGGTAGTGCGTCAAGTCCGACTGCCAGGTCTCGTTGGGCAGGGTGGCTTGGAAGCGGTGCAGGGAGGTCTCGGGGCGTTTCTTCGGTTCCGGGGTGATCAGCCCGGGGCGGGTGAGTCAGCGGCTGATCGTGGCACGGGAGACCTGGTGGCCGTGGTGGTGGTGCAGGTGCCAGGCGAAAGTGTCCGGGGCGGCGTCGTGGCCGGCGGCGGCCAGTCGGGTGCGCAGTTCGACGATGAGATCCACCACGGCGGGGTCCACGGCGTCGGGATGGGTGTGCGGTCTTCGGGAGCGGGGTTGGAACGCGTCGGTGCCCTCGGCGCGGTAGCGGGCCATGAGGCGCCTGACCCAGGCCTCGGTCAGACCGTAGCGGCGGGCGGCCTCGGTCTGGGAGAGGCCTTCGGTGGTGATGGCGGTGATGACCAGTTCTGCTCTCGACACGGGAGAGCATCCACCCCGGAGGCACCCTGCCGCGGATGTGCGACCTCATGTTGCCGATGTCCTTAGACGTGCCTCGCCGATGTCCTGAACCAGCACACTGTCATCCCGACCATGTGATGTCTCAGGACATCGTAAAGGCCCCGGACCAGTCAGTCTGTGGCCTTTCGCATGCTCCCACGCCCCGTCGAGAGGCGCTGTCCCCGCAAGAAGCGACGCCCACTGCGGACCCATTTGCAAATGCATGGATTAGGCTCGAATCCGTCAGGGCGTGCGCGCCCGGCGACGTGGACCGGCTGATCCTCCGTTCCCCCGCCGGCCCCGCTGTCCTCTCGTCGAGGGCGTCATGGGGGCGCTCCGGCACGTTCATTCGCTCCGGGGGGAGTTCTCATGAATCTCGACATCGCCCATGTCCTCGACGACGCCGGCACCGGCGTGCTGGGCGCCGTCCTGCAGCTGTTCACGGACTGGTCGCTGTGGCTGGGCATCGGCCTGATCGTGGCCGCGGTCATCAGCTCGGCCATGACCAAGAAGGTGCCGTGGACCCGCGAGGCCTCGGTGTGGCTGTACTCCATGGCCGCCACGGCGTGCTTCGCCGTGCACTGGGCGGCCGTGCCCGTCTGAGACGGCGTGACGCCTCCGGCGAAGAAGACCACCGGGTGCGCCCGCACGTGCGCTCAGAGCATCGCACATGACCGGCACCGCCTGGCGGCCGACGGGTGCCCGGACTGCGGCTCTATTTCCGGGCCGAGGAGAAGATCAGCTTCTCGTCCCCGCCCACGAGGTCCCGCTCCGCGAGGGACCACTGGTCCTGCATCAGCTGCTCGACGAGTTCGTCGGTCAGCCGCTGGTCGCCGCCCTGCTGGGCCAGCTCCTCCTCGAGTGCCTGGCGCAGGAGGTCCGGGGAGAACGGTCCGTCCTGTCCCGCGAACTGCGGTGCGGAGAGATCGTCCAGCACGCACAGCCCTTCGCAGGTGACCACGAGCGTGAGACCGACCTCGATCGTGGTCGAGGTGGTCGTCGTGGTGCTGGTCGACGTCCGCTCCGTCGCCTGGACGGGCGTTCCTCCGCCGACCGGTCCGGCGGCAGCGGCAGGTGCCTGCCCGAGGGCGAATGACGACCCGGCGGCGGGTGCCTGCCCGGGGATGCTCGTGCCCTCCGTGCCGCCGGCCGGGGCGGCAACCGAGGCGGCGACCTCGGCCGTCCCTCCGGCTGGGGCGGCAGGGCCTGCAGAGGCCCCTGCCGTCGGTGCGGGAGAGGACGTGGGCGCCGCTGGGGACGTCGGCTGCGGCGCCGGACTGGTGGTCGGCGTCGCCGTGCTGAGCGGAGGCAGGGGTTCGTAGGTGTGCGTTCCCCTGGCCTCGGCGGCGGCACCGCCGCAGCCGGTGAGGGCGGCGAGCGCGAGGGACGCGACGACGACGGTGCGGGTGGTGCGGATCATCGAGATCTCCCGGAGAACTGGGACGGAGGTGAACATCAGGCGGACCGGTCCTGATCGGCGGCCGGGCGGCGGCGCAGCAGCCAGGCGCCGAGTCCCGCGCCGGAGGCCACGATGGCGAGGACCACCGACGTCATGGCAGCGCGCCCACCGGCAGCGGGGGCCGCGCCCATGCCGGTGTTCGCCAGGGCCGGATCGGCGTACATGGCGTCACCGGCCGTCATGGTGATCTCCGTGACCACCTCGGTGGAGGTGGTGGTCTGCTCGTCGAACAGGACGAAGGCCTCGAGGGTCGCCGTGAGATTCTGCTCGGCGGCGGCGTCGGGCGCGATCTCGACGACAGGGGCACCGCGGCCCCGTACTGCCGCCCCGGCAGCCGGTCCGGCTGCGCCGCTGTCCGAGTCCGTCCCGGGCGCGGGACCGTCGTGCTCGTCGTGCTCGTCGTGGTCAGTGTCACGGCCGGCAGGGGCACCCGAACCACTCGGCCTGTCGATGGTTCCGGCGTCGTCGGGGATCGGGGCCTCCCCGTCGGGGGCCTGGTCCGCTGTGGCCGGGGCGTCGATCGTGAAAGCGGCGCTCGCCCCCCACTCGACGGTGCGCTCCTGCCCCGCGATGAGCAGGTCCCGGTACTGCTCGTTCGCCAGGACGGTCAGCTCGGTCGACGGCATGGTGGCCGTCAGCTCGGCGGTGAACTCGCCCTCGGTGACCCCGGCGGGCACGGCGAGCTTCAAATACTGTTCGCGGTCCCCGCCGGTGACGGTCCGCGTCGTCGTCCCGTCGGCGAAGGTGAGGGGCCCGGACAGCGTCACGGTGGTGGCGCGGTAGGCCTCCGGCATCGTGACGCGCAGTGAGTCCGGCCGGCCGTCCGGCGCGGACGACACGGAGACCGGGTAGCCGTCCTGCGGAACGAGAGCCGGGACGTTGTGGCGCGCGTCCTGGATGAGGAACTCGGCCCGATCCAGGTGCGACTGCTCGATACCGGCCGGCTGCGGCAGCGCCGCGGTCGACAGGCAGCGCACGGCCCACTGCACCGCCAGCGCCTCGTCCGGATCGTCGGTGGGACCGAAGACCGAGAGGATGTAGCCGGCCAGGGCGGCGTTTCCCGGCTCCCAGTAGACCGGGCGGTCACCGACCTTCTCGCCCACCACGCTCTCCCACCCGGTCTCGGGATCGTCGACGGGCTCGGCCACCGTGTAGGCCTCGTCGTCGAGGACGAGCTCCGTGACCGGGGCCAGTGGCTGGTCCTCGTGGATGCCGTAGGCGGTGTCGGTGTTGGTCAGCGTCACCGGGGTGAAGAACGACTCCGCGCCGGTGCCCGGGCTGCCTTCCGGAACCTCCACGAGGTACTCCACGATCCCCACGGGCACAGCCACGGCCGGCGTCGCGCCGACCAGCGCACCGGTCACCGCCGTGGTCCCGGCCAGGGCGGCCAGCGCGAGGACCCGCGCGCGGCGAGCGGGAGGGAGAGAGGACATGGGAGCTCCTGGGGGGATCGTGGGGGGATCGGCAGGCCGGTGGGCGGCCGACCGATCTTTACTAATGTAATTGCATGGACGGGATGCTGTCCGTGCAAGTCGCTGTGCGACCTCCGGTGTGCGCACAAGAGGGGACGGGTGGTCCGGAGACATCGTCACGGCACGGGAGCGGCCTCGGGATCGAGGGCCAGGTCGACGACGAGGTTGTTCGTGTACGACCACGACGGCGAACCGTCCGGCTGGACGTAGTCGCCCGAACACGTGACCAGGGACAGCCCCGGCTCACCGGTCAGCTCGAAGATGTCCCGCGGCGGGGCGTCCCGTGGCGTCGGCTCCCGCACCGTGGTCACGGTGTAGGAGAACACTCCCCCGGTCCCGTCGGAGACCCAGAGCTTCTGCCCCGGTTGCGCCGTGTAGAGGGTGGCCAGGGCCGGCGCCTCGTAGGGATAGTCGACGTGGCCGGCCAGCACGGCGTTGCCCTGCTCTCCTCCGATCGGCGCGGAGGCCGAGTACCATCCGATGGCCGCGCGGTCCTCGCGGGTGGGCACCGCCATGTTCCCGGCCTCGTCCGTTCCGACCGGCTCGAGCTCCGCGTCGATGCCCATCGACGGGGAGCAGACCCGGGACCGGGCGGACAGGTCCCCGCAGGTCTCCGGGCCCCGCACGGAGCGGTGAGCTCCCGGATCGCCGGCGGACCGGGCGTCGTCCGCCGCGAGCGACGCGGCGTGCACCGGCCCGGGGGCACGCACCGAGACGGGGTCACGGTGCTGGACGTCTCCGCCGAAACCGGCCGCCGCGCTGCCGGTCAGCCAGGGCAGGACCAGGAAGCCGACGGCGGACAGCGAGATGGCAGCGAGGACGATGGTCAGCACTGTGCGTCCGGTGCCGACCGTCCGTGGGGACGTCGCGGAGTTCTCGGTCGGCATCGGACTACATCTTCAGGACGTTGAGGACGGTGGGTCCGAGCACGGTGAGGAACAGCACCGGGAGGATGAACAGCATCAGCGGAATGAGGATCTTCGTGGGGATCTTCTGCGCCGACTCCTCGGCCCGCTGCCGTCGCTTCACGCGCATCTCGTTGGCCTGGGTGCGCAGCACCGTGGAGATGGAGATGCCGTACGCGTCTGCCTGGATCACCGCGCGGGTGAAGGCGCGCAGGTCCGGCACGTCGGTGCGCTGCTCCAGCGCCAGGTAGGCGTCACGACGAGGAATGCCCACGCGCATCTCCTGCAGGGTGCGCATCAGCTCCTCGGCGAGCGGGCCCTTGCCGTTCTGCCCGGCGCGGGCCATGGCCGATTCGAAGCCCAGACCGGCCTCCACCGCGATCATCATCTGGTCCAGGGTGTCGGCGAGCTCCAGACCAATTGCCTTCTGCCGCTCGGTGCCGCGGGAGTGCAGCAGCAGCTCCGGGACGAAGTAGGCGACCGGCACGATGACCGCGACCATCAGCACGATCATGCCGTTGTCCCCGGCCAGCAGGAGGAGGAGCAGACCGAGGAGCACCGCACCGGCCACGGCATACACCTTGTAGACCATGAGTCGGGCCACCGGCCAGTCCGCGGGGCGTCCGGCCTTGGCGTGCAGGCGCTCGAGCCGGTCCCGCCCGTTCTCCGTGGTGAATCGGCGGGCCCAGCCGAAGTCCGGTGCGTCGCGGATCGTCTCGGACTCGGTCGCGCCGAAACCGATGCCGAGGTTCTGGCGCACCAGCCGGTCGCCGCCCCAGCGCACGCCGACGGCGAGCCAGATGGCCATCGTGGCCGCACCGGCGAGGAGGAGGAGACCGAGGAACAGCGGTGTCATGAGAGGTCCTTCGAGGAACGGGGTGGAGGAGCTCAGAACTGGATCTTGACGATCCGGGACATCCAGAACCCGCCGATGGCGAACATCAGCAGCGCGACGACGATCATCGCGTAGCCGAGGATCCCACTCGTGAGGAACTGGGCGATGTACTCGGTGGAGATCACTGCGAGGACGGCGGCGATCAGCACCGGCAGGGCCATGAGGATGTAGGCGGACATCTTCCCCTCGGCCGAGAGCGTCTTGACCTGGCGCCGGATCTGGTTGCGCTCCCGGATGGTGCCGGCCACGCGATCGAGCACCTCGGCGAGGTCACCGCCGACCTCACGGTGGATGCCGATGGCCTGGGCCACCCACGAGAAGTCCTCGGACTCCATGCGCCGGGCGGTCAGGTCGAGCGACGTGTCGAGGTCCATGCCGAGCCGCGTCTCGTTGACCACGCGGGTGAGTTCCTCGGAGGTCGGGGACTGGGACTCCCGGGCCACCGCGTCCACGGCCCGCAGCAAGGAGTGGCCCGCGCGCAGGGAGCCGGCGAAGAGCTGCAGGGTGTCGTCGAGCTGGTCGGCGAAGGCGCGTTTGCGGCGGGCCGTGAGGAAGCCGACGGCGACCTTGGCCACCATCGGCGCCGCGAGCAGGAACAGCACCCCGAGCAGGGCACCGCCCACGATCGTGCCGACTGCGGTGGCGGTGGCCGTTCCGGCCGCGACCAGCACCAGGAAGTCAGCGGGTGAGGCCTTGATGCCGGCGTTCTCGAGGGCTGCGGCGATGCGCCGCGTCCACCCGCGCTCCTCCAGGAACTCGCTGACGGCCTCCGTGGTGACTCCTGTGAGGCGGGTCAGCTGCGACGGGGTCTGATCCCGGGCCGTCCGCAGCGGGCGGCGCCGGTCCATCGGCAACCGGGGCGTCCGGGAGCGGAAGACGACGAAGAGTCCCAGCACGCCCGCGAGCGTCAGGAAGCCGAATCCGACCAGGAGCGGAAGCATCACTTCCTCCCGGGGTCGAAGACGGAGGGATGCAGCTTGATGCCGTAGTCCTCGAACTTGTCCACGAACCGCGGGCGCACCCCGGTGGAGCGGGTCGTTCCCCGGAAACGTCCGGTGCGCGGGTCCACGCCGGCGTCCCAGTCGAAGAGGAAGGCGTCCTGCAGGGTGACGGTCTCGCCCTCCATGCCTTGGATCTCGGTGATGTGGGTGACGCGGCGGGTGCCGTCGCGCAGACGGGAGAGCTGCACCACCAGGTGGATGGCCGAAGCGATCTGCTCGCGAATCGCCCGCTGCGGCAGGTCCATGCCGGCCATCATGACCAGGGTCTCGAGACGGGAGATGGTGTCGCGCGGGGAGTTGGCGTGGATGGTCGAGAGCGAGCCGTCGTGGCCGGTGTTCATGGCCTGGAGCATGTCGAGGGCCTCTCCACCGCGGCACTCCCCCACCACGATCCGGTCGGGGCGCATGCGCAGGGAGTTCTTGAGCAGGTCCCGGATGGAGATCTCCCCCTTGCCCTCGATGTTCGCCGGTCGGGACTCGAGCTGGACCACGTGCTCCTGCTGCAGCTGCAGCTCCACGGCGTCCTCGATCGTCACGATGCGCTCGCCGTGCGGGATGAAGGAGGAGACCACGTTGAGCATCGTGGTCTTGCCCGTACCGGTACCACCCGCCACCAGGATGTTGAGGTGTGCCTCCACGCACGCCCGGAGCAGGTCGGCCATCTGCGGGGACACCGATCCGAAGCGAATGAGGTCCTCGATGGTCAGCGGGTCCTTGGCGAACTTGCGGATCGTCAGGGAGGACCCCTTCACCGCGAGCGGGGGAATCACCGCGTTGACGCGTGAGCCGTCCGGAAGGCGCGCGTCCACCAGGGGCGAGGACTCGTCGATGCGCCGGCCCACCTGGGTGACGATCTTCTCGATCACGTGCCGCAGATCCTGTTCGGAGGCGAAGGTGGCCTCCGAGAGAGTGACCTTGCCCTTCTGCTCGACGAAGACCTGGTTGGGCCCGTTGACCATGATCTCGGTGACCGAGTCGTCGTCGAGCAGCTCCTGGAGCGGGCCGTAGCCGAGGACGTCGTCGCTGACGGAGCGGATCAGCCGGGACCGCTCCTCCGAGGACATCGGCACCCGCTCCTCCGCGACGATGCGGGTCAGCTCCCGGGTGGCGAACTCCTTGAGATCGATGTCGCTCAGGCTCGAGTCGGACTGGCGGGAGCCGATGCGGTCGAGCAGCTCCTGCTTGACGCGCTGCTTGAGCCCGGCCAGCGCGTCGAACCGGCCGACCTGGGTCCGCGGGGTCAGCTCGGCCGTGGTCGCGGCAGCCGGCTCGGAGAAGGACATCGAGCCTCCCGGCTCGTTCCAGCCGGGCTCCTCGGTGCCGTCCGGCGCCTGGGCACCGGACATCTCGTCCGGTGTCACTGCGGTCAGCCCGGTAGGACCCCCGGGATCCTGCTCCGGGGCGTGCGCAGCGGTGTCGTCGTGCAGCGGGGGGACGCTCTCACCGCGGGCGGCGGCAAGGCGATCTGCGAGCTTCATGGTCAGGCCATGGCCTTCCGGTGGATGCCTCGCTTCGAGGCGGAACGAGCGGGGGTGAAGGAGTCCACGAGCGCCTGCAGCTGCCGCGCGGCCTTGTCCTTCGGCGCGTGCAGGATCAGCGGCTCGCCGCGGTTGGTGGCGTACACGGCCATCCGGGAGCGCGGGACCACGTGGTCGACGGGCGTCCGGATGGTGGCCTCGATGTCCTGCACGGAGAGTCCCGTGTTGCGGTCCGCGGCGTTGAGCACCACGGAGGCGTTCTCGGGCAGCAGGGAGAGCTCGCCGAGCAGGTCCATCTGCTTGCGCAGACCGCGCACCCCTGGGACGTCCATGCCGGTGACGAAGACGACGTCGGTGGCGGCCTCGAGGGCGGCGAGGGCGTGCTCGCCGAGTCCGGGAGCGGTGTCGACGACGACGTACCGGAACTGGCCCGCCAGCTGGTCGAGCAGGTGGGTGATCTGTGCCGCGCCCACCAGCTCGCCCTCGGCGGGGTTGGCCGGGGTGCACAGGGCGTAGACGGACGCAGGGTGGACGGTGAGGAAGGTCTTGAGCACCAGGGAGTCGTCGACGGAGGGGCCGGTGACGGCGTCGGTCAGCGAGTGCTCGGGGGCCAGGCGCAGGGCGGCGGCGACGTCCCCGAACTGGACGTCCAGGTCCACGATCACCGTGTTCATCGGCGCGATCTTGCCTAGCCCCACGGCCAGGTTGGTCGCGACGGTGGTCTTGCCGACCCCGCCCTTGGGGGACGTGACGACGATGACCCGGGTGTCGTCGTGGGCGAGAGTGGCACCGGGTTCACCGGCGGACCAACCTTGGAGCGAGACCCGCCGGCGCGATTCCGCGGCGTCCAGGACGCGCGACATCGTGCTGAGGATGCCGTCGGCGTCGGCGTCCACGTCGAGCACGTCGCGGAAGCCGGCTCGCATGGCCGCCACCGCGAGGGACATGTCGGCGGGAGCCACGAGCACTAGGGAGACCTCGGGCCGCTGGATGTCGAACAGACCGCCGAGCCGCAGCGCGTCGTGGAAGTCCAGGCCGGGCCCGAGGACCACGACCGTGGGGAGTTCGCCGACCGAGCGGCCCAGCAGCTCGTCCGGGGTGGCAGGCAACGCGGCGCTGAAGACGGTCTGTATCTCGCCGGGCAGACGCCCGTCGATGCCCTTGCGGAACTGGACGTCGTAGGACGGGTCCTTGGTGACCAGCAGGATGCGGCTCACTCGAAATCACTCCTCGTGGCGCCGTTGGCGTTCTGCTCGGCGTCCTTCGGCTCCAGGGACAGCCAGATCCGGCCGAACTCGGAGGCGTAGACGATCTTCTCGGCGGTGTCGGCGTTCACCGCGAAGGTGACGAGCAGCGAGCTCTCCGGCACGGCCGGAGCGCCGCCCTCGGTCGTCTCTGCGCCTTCTACGGGCTCGGCCGTACTGGGCGCGCCCTGCACGGAGGTGACGAGGATCTTGTCCAGGTCCTTGGCCGTCTTGGACTCCCGGCCCTCCTCGCCCTCGAAGGAGACGAAGACGCCGACCGTGTCCCCGGCCGCCAGCTGACCGCCCAGCACGCGCGGGGCGTCGAGCTGGATAGTGACCTCCTGCAGGCCCTTGGGGACCGGGACCGTCCCGGGCGCTTCGAGTGCCTGCGGCTCGACCAGACGGGAGTCGAGCAGCTGCTCCCCTGGCTGCAGGTCGACCCCGGCAACTTTGCCGCTCTGGCCGTCCAGGGAGGAGAGAGCGCCGTCGGGCACGACCGCGGCGGGCACCGTGTGCAACGTTATGGACTCGCCGAGCTCCTCCACCGGTGTGCCCTTCGGGATCGGCGCGGTGATGAGATAGACCTCCCGCGGTTCCTGCTGGTCCAGGGCGCGGGCGTCCGCGGTGCCGACGTAGGTGCTGACGATGACGAGTCCGGCGATGGCGAGGACGGCCATCACGAAGCCGGCGAGGATGCGAGTTTTCACAGTCGTACTTCCATGTGCTCGTGAGAAGGGACAGTGGCGGGGTGTCGGAGCATGGCGGAGGTCATTCGCGCAGCTCCACGACCGTGGTGCCGTAGGACGTCGGAGGACCCATCACGAAGTCGGCGTCCAGCGTCACGAAGCGCACGAACTTTCCGTAGATGCCGTCGCAGTTGCTGCCGCAGGCGCTGGTGACCGTCGCAGGGTTCCAATTGACGTTGCCGGTGAAGGTGTAGGCCTGCACCTCGAACGCCGCCCACGCCGCGATGCGGTACTTGCCGTTGTTGCCGGTTCCGCTCACCTGGTCGTATACGGGGAGCAGGACCGTCTTGCTCTTGAGCGCGGCCTCAGTAGCAGCAGTCGAGCAGCCCGAAGGAATACTCGCGCCGGTCGAACTCTTGACTTGGTCCCCAACGGCGACGAAGACCCCGCACGTCGTGGAGGAATTCTCACCGATCCAGCCGAAGCCGCCCGGAAGATCGTCCACATGACCGGTGCTGCCCCCGGTCTTGGGGCACTTGGTCGGCCCCTTGCCCCCAAGGACGAGCACCTGCGGGGCGCCTGTGAGGTTGAACTCACACTTTGCGAAAGCGATTGGGAATATAGCCGGTCCTGCCAGCGGCGCTCCCCAAAACGCGGTGGCTGTCGCGCCCACCGTGGCCTGGTCGATGCCGAGCACGGGGGCGAAGGACAGTGCCAACGAGCCGGCGCCACTTTTGCCGTCCACGGTGGAGGCCTGCACTCTCACCTTCTGCGCGGTCTTGTCGAGTTCGAGTACTGCGGCCCTCGATCGGGCATCGCGAGCATTCGAGTCGGCCAATTGCTGCGCCCGCGGCAGAACCGCCGCGGCGTCCACGCAGTTGATGTTCTTCGCGCAATCCTGGGCAATGCCCAGGGCCGCGGAGTCAGCTCCGTTCTGCAGCTGCGCGCGTTCTTCGTAGAGCATGCCCACGTCGATCGCGAGGGCCGCGAAGCCGAGGAGCACCACCAAGCACAGGGCAGTGACGACGGCCACCGCTCCGCGTTCGCCATTCTCCCGGAGCTCCGTGCGCGCGTGTACCAGGTGGTTGATCAGCCGCCGCATCGCATGGCCGCCTTCCCGGTCAGAGTCATGTCCTTGGCGACACCGGTGATGGTCTTCAAGGGGTATGTGACGGTGACGGCCAGCGTGGTGCCGGCGGCGCACTTCTCAGGAACGGCGGAGAAGGTCATGTCTGTGCCCTTCAAGGTCGGTGCAGCATCCCGGCCGGCGGACGCGGCGGCCGTCCATGTTGTGGCGGAGGCCGTCCCGTTGTCGTGAATCACCATGTGACGAGCGGTCTCACGGGCCGCGTGGGTGAGACTGATCTGGGTGTTGTACGCCCGGCCAAATTCGATAATGCCGAGCAGCAGCAGGAGGAGCACCGGAACCACCAAGGCGAACTCCACGGCAGCTACGCCGCGCTCCGAACGCCACGGGGGCATGGTCGCGCCTTTCCAAGCGAAGGTAAAAAACAAGAGTGCTAAGTGTCGAGCTAGAAAAGAGGCCAGGGCTTTCTGTGATGCGCCGCGGCGCCCCGGTGCGGGGC
>NZ_JBHVDI010000031.1:0-29950 GCF_042802875.1 Kocuria sp. NPDC057446
TCCCGGGCCCGGCGGTCCCGGGACGCGGCACCCGCCCTGCACAGGGTTCTCCACACCGGCGGCGGTGTCCCCCCGGCACCGGCGGGCCCGCCACGGCGCTTCTGGAGGCCGGCGGCGGGCCTCCGTCCACGCTGTCCCCAACAACCGTCCACACCTGTGGAAAACTCTGTGCACAGGGATGTGGAGGAACCTCCGGGTCATCCGCTGAAAAGCCGGGGGCGCATCAGTATGCTGAGGGGCGGACCGCTCCCGCCGGCCGGCGGCAGCACGTCCCTGACCATCCGAGGGCTCGTCGTCAAGGAGGATCTCGAGTTCGGAGACCGCCCCGCCCCGGGGTGGACGACCGAAGGAGCAGTGTGCCGAACACCAGTACGCCCGGGATCCCGGGCCTGTCGCCGGAGAACCAGGCACGCGTGATCACCGCGTGCGTCCGCCAGAAGGTCCAGGAGGGTCGCCCGGCGGACCTGCCGGGCACGGGGTGGACGGACTTCGACCGCCGGTTCGACGAGCACTTCCCCCGGCTGACGCTCCTCTTCGCCGAGATCTACGGCCACCGCGAGGACTTCCTCGAGCAGCTCGCCGAGCTCGGCCTGCAGCTGGCGCGCTCCTGGGCCGAGCGCCCCGACGACCTCAAGGCCCTGGACGCCCGGCGCGAGCAGGACCCCGCGTGGTTCGGCGCCCGGCAGATGCTCGGCGGGGTCTGCTACGTGGACCGGTACGCGGGCAACCTGCAGGGGATCCGCGAGCAGATCCCCTACTTCCGGGAGCTGGGCCTGACCTACCTCCACCTCATGCCCCTGTTCGAGGCGCCGGAGGGCAACTCGGACGGCGGCTACGCGGTGTCGTCGTACCGCCGTGTGGACCCGGGACTGGGGACCACGGAGGAGCTCGCCGAGCTCAGCCGCGAGCTGCGCCGGAACGGGATCAGCCTGGTCCTCGACTTCGTCTTCAACCACACCTCCGACGAGCACGAGTGGGCGCGCCGGGCCGCGGCGGGGGAGCAGGAGTACGAGGACTACTACTGGATCTTCCCGGACCGCACCGTCCCGGAGCAGTTCGAGCGCACCACGCGGGAGATCTTCCCGGACGACCACCCCGGCTCCTTCACGCGCGTCCGCGCCACCGAGGAGGACCCCCGGTGGGTGTGGAGCACCTTCTACTCCTTCCAGTGGGACCTCAACTACACCAACCCCGCGGTCTTCCGGGCGATGGCCGCGGAGATGCTGTTCCTCGCCGCCCAGGGCGTCGAGGTGCTGCGCATGGACGCCGTCGCGTTCATCTGGAAGCAGCTGGGCACCACGTGCGAGTCGCTGCCCCAGGCCCACGTGCTGCTGCGCGCCTACAACGCGCTGTGCCGGATCGCCGCACCGGCCGTGCTGTTCAAGTCCGAGGCGATCGTCCACCCGGACGAGGTGGCCCGGTACATCGAGCCCGGCCAGTGCCAGCTGTCCTACAACCCGCTGCAGATGGCCCTGACGTGGGAGGCCATGGCCACCCGCGAGCCGAAGCTGCTGGCGCAGGCCCTCGAGGAGCGCCACGCCCTCCCGCCCGGCACGGCCTGGGTGGACTACGTGCGCGGCCACGACGACATCGGCTGGACGTTCTCGGACGAGGACGCCGCCCGGCTGGGCGTGAACGGCCACGACCACCGCCGCTTCCTCAACGCCTTCTACACCGGGCGCCACCCCGGCAGCTTCGCGGACGGCGTCCCGTTCCAGGAGAACCCGCGCACGGGGGACTGCCGCGTGTGCGGGACCACGGCCTCGCTGCTCGGCCTCGCCGAGGACCCGGCCTCCGCGGTGGACCGTGTGCTGCTCGCCCACTCCGTGGCCATGAGCACCGGCGGCATCCCCCTGCTGTACCTGGGCGACGAGGTCGGCCAGCTCAACGACCCCGCCTGGAACGAGGACCCGGACCACGCCGGCGACGCCCGGTGGGTGCACCGCCCGCCCCGGCCGGTCCAGGACTACGAGCGCCGCCACGAGCTGTTCTCCGTGCAGGGCCGGATCTTCGGGGGCATCCGCCGGATGGTCGAGCTGCGCCGGAACTCCCCGGAGTTCGACGGCAACACGCTGATCCCGTTCGACGCGCGCAACCCGCACGTGCTCGGCTACCAGCGCCCCGGCGGCCACACGGTGGTGCTGTGCCTGGCGAACTTCTCCGACTGGTCCCAGTTCGTCACGGGCGAGACCCTCTCGGGGTTCCTGCCCCAGGCCGTCGAGCTGCACGGCAACACCGAGCTCGACCTGCGCCACGGTCTGCTGCTCGACGCCCACGGATTCCTGTGGATCCGCGTCCTGCCGAGGCGCTGACCCCCGTGGGTGCGTGGACGGTGCTGGTGCTCTCCGGCGTGCTCGAGGCCGTGTGGGCGTCCGCGCTCGCGGCCTCGGACGGCCTCCGCCGCCCCGTGCCGACCGCGGTGTTCGCGGTGACGGCCGCCGTGAGCCTGGCCGGTCTGGCCCACGCCATGTCCGTGCTGCCCACGGGCACCGCGTACGCCGTCTGGGTGGGCATCGGCGCGGCCCTCACCGTGGCCTGGTCCATGCTGACCGGCCGCGAGTCCGCGACCCCCTTCAAGATCCTGCTGGTGCTCGGCATCGTGGGCTGCGTGATCGGGCTCAAGCTTGCCGGCTGAGACCGGGACGGCGCCGGCCGTGCGGGACCGGCGCGCCCGGGCCTGGGCACTGCTGGTGGTCAGCGGGATCCTGGAGGCGGTCTGGGCCACCGCCCTGGGCGCGTCCCAGGGGTTCTCGCGGCCGGGTCCCGCGCTGCTCTTCGCCGTGACCCTGGTGCTGAGCATGCTCACCCTCGCGCGCGCCGCGCGGGTGGTCCCGATGGGCACCGCCTACGCCGTGTGGACGGGCATCGGTGCCGTGCTCACGGTCGCGTGGGCGGCCGGAACGGGGCAGGAGCACCTCTCCGGGGCGAAGGCCCTCTTCCTGGCGGGGATCGTCGCGTGCGTCGCCGGCCTGCACGCCGCCGACCGGGCGACCCCGGAGAAGGACCGGTGACCCGGCGCCGCAGACCGGGCGCCCACCTCATGCTCGTGCTCACCGCCACGATGGCGGTCGGTCCGCTGCTGACCCACAGCCTCTCGGCGATGAGCCCCCTCGTGATCGAGGACCTGGGGCTCACGGAGACGCAGTTCGGGCTGCTCGCCACCACCACCTTCTTCGTCGCCGCCCTCACCGCGGTGCGCACGGGCCGCTGGGCGGACCGGCTGAGCGCCCGCACCCTGCTGGTCGTGATGTTCGGCGGGGCCGCGCTGGCGATGCTCCTGACCGCCGCGGCGCCGGGCTACGCCGTGCTGCTCCTGGCCATGGTGCTCTCGGGGCTGGGACAGGTCATGGCGAACCCCGCGACCAACCGGCTCATCCGCCTGCACGTGCCCGCCCCGCGGCGCGCGAGCTGGCTCGGGATCAAGCAGGCCGGCGTGCAGGCCTCGCAGCTCGTGGCGGGTCTGACCTTCCCCGCGCTCGGCCTGCTGCTCGGCTGGCGCACCGCCGTGCTGGTGGCCGTGGGCGTGGTGCTGCTGCTGCTCGTGCACGGGTGGTGGACGGTCCCGGACAACCACACCGGCGCCCCGGCGGGACGCCCGCCGCGGACGGCGCAGCCCCTCCCGGTGCCGGTCCGGACCGCCGCACGGCCCGCGGTGCCGGGGGCCGTCCGCGCCTACGCCGCGGCCGCTGCGCTGACCGGCCTGGGGGCGCAGGCCGCCAACGTCTACCTGCCGCTCTACGCCCACCGGGCGCTGGGCCTCGACGTCGTGGCCGCCGGGGCCACGGTGTCCGTCTCCGCGCTCGTGGGCATCGCGTCCCGGGTGCTGTGGGCCCGCGTGATGGACCGGCCGCGCGCCGACGGCTTCGTCCTGCTGGCCGGCATGGCCCTGGGGGCGGCCGCGAGCGACGTCCTGCTGATCGTGGCGCCCCTGCACCCCGGCCTCGCGTGGACGGTGTGGCCGGCGGCCGTCCTGCACGGCGCGGCGGCGCTCGCGGTGAGCGTGGTGGTGATGTCCGCGGCGATGCGCGCGGTGCCGGCCGAGCGGGTGGGCGCCTCCACCGGCGTGGTGACCATGGGCCTGTACGCGGGGTTCTGCGCCGGTCCGCTGGTCCTCGGCGGCCTGCTCCAGCTGACGGGCTCCTTCGCGGTGGGCTGGGCCGTGGTGCTCGTCTGCTACCTGGGCTGCGCGGCGCTCGCTGTTCTCGCGCGCGCTCGCGCGTCCCGCTAGGTGCGACGTCCGGGAAGACCGTCCCGGCCGGTGCCGCCCCGCCGACGAGGAGCCCCGGCACGCGGCACCGTTGCATGATCCGGACCGCTCCCGGTCCGTGCCGTCCTCGGCCCGGGGCCGTCCCCGGCACCTGACGTCCCCCGTCCGGGGGCCTTCCGGTGCCCTGTGCGACGCTCCGTGACGCTCGGGCCCGGTCTTCTCAACAGCTTCTCCACAGGCGTTGTCCACAGCGTGGATAACTTCCACCCGTGGAATTACGCCGCCGTCCCTTCCGCCGACCGCTCCCTGGCCTGCGACGGCACCGGTCACCCGCTGGGGAGGCCGCCGACCCCCCTCTTCCCCCGGCGTTCCTCCACACCTGTGGACAACGTTCTCCACCGCCTGTGCACCCGGGAGGTCGGCGGGCACGGCGACCGGCCACTAGAGTAGATGCGTGCACATGCGAATTGATTCTGTCCGTGCGGGGAGTCCGTGCGCGGACAGCACGGAGCCGACCGGGAGCCGGAGGCCCCGGTGCTGACCGGTACCACGATGTTCCGGCTGGTGGACACCGCCGTGGTCGAGGCCGAGCCGGCGCTGGTGGAGCGCGTCCTCCTGGACCCCGGGTGCCTGCGCCGCTGGAACCCCATCCCGGAGCAGAACTACCGGGTGAGCACGGCCGTGCTGCAGCTCGGCACGTCGATCGAGTCGACGGTGCGCGTGGGCCCCTTCCGCTTCTCCTTCGTGAACATCGTCTCCGACCACGTCCCGGGCCGGCGCCTGGGGATGCGCACCACCAAGGGCGTGGTGGACCTGCTGGTGACCATCACCTGGGAGCAGGTCGAGGGCGGCACCCGGATCGAGAAGGTCGTGGACGGGCGGTTCACGGAGTCCAAGGCGTGGCTCCGGCGCCTGCTGGAACCGGCCGCCCGGCGCAGCGCCCGGAACGCCCTCGAGGCGCTCCGGCGGCTGATCGAGACGGGCGACTACGAGTTCACGGCCCCGTCCCAGCTGACCCCGCACCCGCCCCGCTGTCCGCTGGAGAGCCCGCCGGACTTCTTCTGAGCCCCCGGCGGGACCCGTCCGGGAGGGCGCCGTACGCTGGTGGCGGAACCTCCTTGACCCCTGCGCGCGCGCGGGACGAGGGTGGAACCACACGACAGCAATCGAAAGGATTCTCCTATGGCCGAGAAGTACACCCTTCCCGATCTCCCCTACGACTACGCGGCGCTCGAGCCCCACATCTCCGCGAAGATCATGGAGCTGCACCACGACAAGCACCACGCCACCTACGTGGCCGGCGCCAACACCGCCCTGGAGAAGATGGCGGAGGCCCGCGCGAACGGTGACGGCGCCGCCGCGGCCAAGCTGTCCAAGGACCTGCAGTTCAACCTCGGTGGCCACGTGAACCACTCGGTGTTCTGGCAGAACCTCTCCCCGGAGGGCGGGGACAAGCCGACCGGTGAGCTCGCCGCGGCGATCGAGGACCACTTCGGCTCCTTCGACGCCTTCCGCGACCACTTCACCGCCGCGGCCACCACGATCCAGGGCTCCGGCTGGGCGATCCTCGCCCTCGAGCCCGTCGGCGGCAACCTGGTCATCGAGCAGATGTACGACCAGCAGAACGGCGTGCCGGTCGCCACGATCCCGCTGCTGCAGCTGGACATGTGGGAGCACGCGTTCTACCTCGACTACCAGAACGTCAAGGCGGACTACGTCAAGGCCTTCTGGAACATCGTGAACTGGGCCGACGTCCAGGAGCGCTTCGAGAAGGCGCGCACCGGGGGCCGGTCCATCATCTGATCCCCGTCCCGCACCGTCGGCGCCGCGGGCGTGCGACGTCGCGAGCAGAGCCCCCGGACCGCACGGTCCGGGGGCTCTGTGCTGCCCCGGACCGCCGCGCCGCGGTGGTCCCGGGGCGTCACACGGGCGGGTGCGGTCTCCGCGCGGTGGGGCACAATGGCCGGGACCCTGTTCGCACTCGACGACGAGAGCACGAGGACCCCGCATGAGCGACGACGACCAGCAGTCCGGCCCGATCACGAGCGAGGAGATCTTCGCCTCCCACGAGGGCGGGAAGCTCTCCGTGGTCTCGAGGTCCCCGCTGGCCACCCGCCGGGACCTGTCCATCGCCTACACCCCCGGCGTCGCCGAGGTCTCCCGCGCAGTGGCCGCGGACCCTGCCATGGCCAGGACGCACACCTGGGCCGGCCGGCTCGTGGCCGTGGTCTCCGACGGTTCCGCCGTGCTGGGCCTGGGCGACATCGGCCCGGCCGCGTCCCTGCCGGTGATGGAGGGCAAGGCCGCCCTGTTCAAGACCTTCGCGGACCTGGACTCCATCCCGATCGTGCTGGACACCCAGGACGTCGAGGAGATCGTGCGCACGGTCACGCTGCTGCGTCCGTCCTTCGGGGCGGTGAACCTCGAGGACATCTCCGCCCCGCGCTGCTTCGAGATCGAGCAGCGGCTGATCGAGCAGCTGGACGTCCCGGTGATGCACGACGACCAGCACGGCACTGCCGTCGTCGTCCTGGCCGCCCTGCTCAACGCCGCGGCCTTCGTGGGCAAGGACCTGGACGGCCTGAAGGTGGTGGTCGCCGGGGCCGGCGCGGCCGGGATCGCGATCACCGAGATCCTGCTGGCCCAGGGCATCGCGGACGTGGTGCTGATGGACTCCCGCGGCATCGTCTCCAGGGAGCGCGACGACCTCAACGCGATCAAGGCCGACTACGCCGCGCGCACCAATCCGCGCGGACTGATCGGCGGGCCCAAGGACGCCCTCGAGGGCGCCGACGTGTTCGTGGGCGTCTCGGGCGGCACGATCCCGGAGGAGTACCTGACCGAGCTGGCGGACGAGGCGGTCGTGTTCGCCCTGGCCAACCCGGACCCGGAGATCATGCCCGACGTCGCGGCGAAGTACGCCTCCGTGGTGGCCACCGGGCGGTCCGACTTCCCGAACCAGATCAACAACGTGCTGGCCTTTCCCGGGATCTTCCGCGGGGCTCTGGACGCCGGGGCCACGAAGATCACGGCGCAGATGAAGCTGGAGGCCGCCCGGGCGATCGCGGCGATCGCGGCCGCGGACGGACTGGCCGCGGACCACATCGTGCCCTCGGTCCTGGACCCGAGGGTGGCCCCGGCCGTGGCCGAGGCCGTGGCCGCCTGCGCGCGGGCCGAGGCGGCCGTCTGACCTCGTCCGCACCTGTCCGCAGCTGGTTCGCACCCTCCTGCACCCACCGACCCGCGACGGCCCGGGGACCCACGGAAGAACGTGGTTCCCCGGGCCGTCGCGGATCGGGAGGCGGCGCGCTCAGGCGTAGAAGCGGTTGAGGAAGGTCGCCACCACGGCGGGCCGCTCCTCGCCCTCGATCTCGATCGTGCCGTCGGCCACCAGGTGCAGGCCGTTGCCCTTGACCTCCTGCACGTCGGTGATGGTCACGGTCATCCGGATCCGGGAGCCGACCTTGACCGGGGAGGTGAAGCGGACCTTGTCGAGGCCGTAGTTGACCTTGGTCCGCACCCCGGTGACGTCGAAGAGCGCGGACCACATCGGGATGAGCAGGGACAGGGTCAGGAAGCCGTGGGCGATCGGGGCGCCGAAGGGGCCCTCGGCGGCGCGCTCGGGGTCCACGTGGATCCACTGGTGGTCGTCGGTGGCGTCGGCGAACGTGTTCACCTGCTCCTGGGTGATCTCCCGCCAGGCGGAGTGCCCGAGGTTCTTGCCGACGAGGTCCTTCACCTCGTCGAAGGCGACGACGGTCTGGGGCTGGCTCGGTGCTTCGGTCATGGCATGTCCTCGGTGGTGTCGGTGGTGTCGGTGGTGTCGGTGGTGGTGGATCGGGTGGGGTCGGGCGGGCGGCTCAGACGAACGCGCTGCGGCCGGTGATCGACCGGCCCACCACGAGGGCGTTGATCTCGTGGGTGCCCTCGTAGGAGTAGACGGCCTCGGCGTCGGCGTGGAAGCGGGCGACGTCGTGGGCCAGGGTGATGCCGTTGCCGCCGACCACCTCGCGGGCCAGCGCCACGGTCTCGCGCATGTGCAGGCTGATCCACATCTTCGCCAGGGCGGAGTCCTCGTCCCGGTAGACGCCGTCCTGCTGGCGCTCGGCGAGACCGGCGACCATGGTCAGGGACGCGGTGAGGTTGCCGAGCATCCGGGCCAGCTTCTCCTGGACGAGCTGGAAGCTGCCGATCGGGCGGCCGAACTGCTCGCGCTCCCGCACGTAGGCCAGCGCGGCCTCGTAGGCGCCGGCCTGGATGCCGGTGGCGATCCAGGCGACGTCCGAGCGCATGGCGCGCAGCATCGCGGCGACGTCCTTGAACGAGTTCACGTTCCCGAGCCGCATGGACTCCGGCACCCGGACCCGGTCGAGGTGGATGTCGGCGTTCTGCATCATCCGCAGGGAGGTCTTGCCGTGGATCTTCTCCAGCCGCACACCGGGGGCCTGGCGGTCCACGAGGAAGCCCTTGACCTGCCCGTCGGCCTCGTCACGGGCGAAGACGGCGAGGAGGTCGGCGGTGAAGGCGCCGCCGATCCAGCGCTTGGCGCCGGTGAGCACCCACTCGTCGCCCTCGCGCCGGGCCGTGCTGGCGAGCCCGCCGGCGATGTCGGAGCCGTGCTCGGGCTCGGTCAGGCAGAACACCCCGGTCATCTCGAAGGAGGTGATCCTCGGGTCCCACACGGCGAACTGCTCCGGTGTGCCGCCCACCCGGCAGGCCGTGCGGAACAGACCGGCCTGGGCGGTGTAGAACGTGGCGATCGAGGCGTCGGTGCGGGCGAGCTCGAAGATCCGGAACCCGTGGTAGAGCGAGCGGGGGCTTCCGCCGTCGGCGGTGAGCTCGGGCGGGGTCATGAGGTCCAGGGCGTGCAGGGACGGGGCGACCTGGTAGGGGAACTCCCCGGCCTCCCAGTACTCGGCCAGCAGCGGGCGCACCTCGTCCTCGAGCACCCGGCGCAGCCGGCGCAGCGGTGCCTTCTCGGCCGCGGTCAGCCTCTCCGCGATCCCGTAGGGGTCGCAGTCGGGATAGAGGCGCTCGGTGTCCTGCGGGCTCATGCCCGCGCCCCGTCCAGGCCGAGCAGGCGCACCGCGTTGTCCTTGAGGATCTTGGGGCGGACCTCGTCCGTGAAGGACTGCTGCTCGAAGGCGCCCAGCCACTTCTGCGGGGTGATCAGCGGGTAGTCGGTGCCGAAGAGCACCTTGTCCTGGAGCATCCGGTTGGAGGCCTTCACCAGGGACTCCGGGAAGTACTTGGGCGACCACCCGGAGAGGTCGATCCAGACGTTGGCCTTGTGGGTGGCGATGGAGTTGGCCTCCTCCTGCCACGGCACCGAGGGGTGGGCCATGATGACCTGCAGCTCGGGGAAGTCCGCGGCCACCGCGTCCAGCAGCAGCGGGTTGGAGTAGGCCAGCTTGATCCCGCCGCCCCCGGGCAGCCCGGCGCCCATGCCGTTCTGGCCGGTGTGGAACAGGGCGGGCACGCCCAGGGCCTGGATCGCCGCATACAGCGGGTAGAAGCGCTCGTCCGAGGGGTCGAAGCCCTGCAGGGACGGGTGGAACTTGAAGCCCCGCACGCCGTGCTCCTCGACGAGCTTCCTGGCCCGCTCCACCGCCGCGGTGCCCTGCAGCGGGTCCACGGAGCCGAAGGGGATCAGCACGTCGTTGTTGCGGGCCGCGCCCTCGGCGATCTCCTCGATGGAGTTCGGCTCGTGCCCCAGGGCCGTGGTCGCGTCCACGGTGAAGACCACCGCGGCCATCCGCCACTCGCGGTAGCGCTCGGCGATGGTGTCCAGGGACGGGGAGCGGTCCTCGGACTTGAAGTACTTCGCCGAGGCCTCGGTGAGCGCAGCGGGCAGGGACGGGTGCCCGTGGTCGGAGCACTCGATGTGCACGTGCATGTCGATCGCGTCCAGGGACGCGAGGTCGAGACCGTACTCGTAGCGCACGGTGGTCCCTCCTAGGGCTGCTGGGTCGCGGACTCGGGCCGAAGCTCCTCCGGCAGCGTGGGCAGGGTCTCGCCGACCGGCTGGAGGCTGCCCTCGATGATCGCGGGGAACGCCTCGCGCAGGGCCTCGAAGGTCCAGCCGCCGTCGCGGTACTCGGTGACCACGGGGCGGGGGTGGCTGAAGACCTGGAGCCGGTCGCCGCCGGCGCCGATGGCCTGGCCGGTGACGCCGGCGGCGTCGTCGGAGGCGAGCCAGGCGATCAGGCCGGCGACGTCGGCGGCGTTGCCGAACCCGAGGTCCTTGCGGAAGAACTCGGGCATCGGCTCACCGCGCCGGTCGGCCTCGACGGCGGAGGCGAAGAAGGGGATGGTCTCGGTCATCGCGGTGGCGGCCACGGGGATGACGGCGTTGGCGGTGACGCCGGCCTTCTTCATCTCGAGCGCCCAGGTGCGGACCATGCCCACGATCCCGGCCTTCGCGGCGGCGTAGTTGGTCTGGCCGAAGTTGCCGTACTGGCCGGTGGGGGAGCCGATGGTGATGATCCGGCCGGGGACCCCGTTCTCCTTGAAGTACCGGTAGGCCTCGCGGGCGCAGGTGAAGGTCCCGCGCAGGTGGACCTGGATGACCAGGTCGAAGTCCTCGTCGGTCATCTTCAGGACGGACTTGTCGCGCAGCACGCCGGCGTTGGTCACCAGGATGTCGAGGCGGCCGAAGGCCTCCACGGCGCCGTTCACGAGCGCGGTGGCGGTCTCGGTGGAGCCCACGGGTGCCACGACGGCCACGGCCTGCCCGCCGGCGGCGGTGATGGAGGCGACGGCGTCCTCGGCGATCTCCTGCTTCACGTCGTTGATCACCACGGCCGCGCCCTGGCGGGCGAGCTCCTGGGCGTAGGCCAGACCCAGGCCCTGACCGGAGCCGGTGACGACGGCGACCTTGCCGGCGAGAGGGGCGGTGCTGGGGTCGGTCATGGGATGGACTCCTTGTGCTCGGTACGGGCAGGGCCGCTGCCGGTGGGATCTGTCGCTGCGCCGGCTTCACGCCCATTCCACTGCAGACCATTGAGAAAGTCAACAGTTAAGGATCTCCACCTATGGTGGTCTCACCCGTCTTCTAGACTGGAGGCCCACCCCACCTGCCGGAGGATCCACGCCATGACGCCACGCACGACCACCTCGGTCGACGAGGAGACGCCCCGGATCGGCGGCATCGAGCGCCTGGCGCACACCGACCTCGCCGCCGAGCCGTTGTTCCTGGCGGCCCGCCTGGCCTCCACCGGGTCGGCGGGGGCGAACGGGGTCCTCGCCGAACTCGGCCTGAAGGTGCGCCACTACTCCGTCCTGGCCCTCGCGTGCAGCGGCGAGGAGCCGACCCAGCGGGAGCTCAGCCAGTTCCTCGTGCTGGACCCCAGCCAGATCGTGTCGATCATCGACGAGCTGGAGCACCGGGGTGCCGTCGAGCGCCGCACGGATCCCCGTGACCGCCGCTCGAAGATCCTCGCCCCCACCGCCGCCGGGCGGAGCCTCTACGGCCAGGCGAGGGACCTCGTGACCCGCTCCACCGAGGAATCGCTCACCGGGCTGTCCGTCGCCGAGCGGGACGAGCTGTTCCGCCTCCTGCGCAAGGCCGCCCTCTAGGAGTCCGGGCCGGAGCTCCGGCCCGGACTCCGTCCTCCTCGTCCTTTCCCTCCGCGTCCGACGACGCCGGAGCCCTTTCCGCTGCCCGTCGCCGTGACCGCCGGCCGCCGGTGTCCCGGAGAGGTCGCGCGCCCCCCTGGACAACGTGATCCGAGTCTCACTACCCTGGAGTCAGGAATAGTGGATATTTTCAACTATTGTCTTTGGCGATCGCCTGAGGAGGCACCCGCATGCGCAATCAAGGACTGGGATCCTGGCTCGTCCGAAGGCTGGAGAAGTCCGGGCCCAAGGTGGCCGTGGTCCACGGCGAGCGCACGCTGACCTATCGCGAGCTGCACGACCGGTCCCGGCGCCTGGCGACGGCCCTCTCCGGCCAGGGCGTGGGTCCCGGGGACCGCGTGGCCTTCCTGGGGGAGAACAGCCCGGCCTTCCTCGAGGCGATGTTCGCGGCGGGAACGCTCGGTGCGGTGCTCGTCCCCCTCAACACGCGCCTGGCCGTCCCCGAGATCCGCTACCAGCTCGAGGACGCGGACGTCTCGGTGCTGATCCACGACGCCGCCCTGGCGGGCCTGGCCGAGCCGGCGGCCAGGGAGCTGGCGCACGTGCCCCGCTGGGTCGTGGCCGAGGAGGACGTGGACGGGGTCCCCGCCCTCGGCACGGTGATCGCGGCGGCCGAGCCCTGGACGGAGGACGTCCCGGTGTCGCTGGACGACCTCGCGGTGGTCCTCTACACCTCGGGGACCACCGGCCGGCCGAAGGGCGCGTGCCTGACCCACGGCAACCTCACCTGGAACTGCGTCAACGTCCTGGTGGACTACGACGTGGCGGCCGACGACGTCGCGCTCATGATCTCGCCGATGTTCCACGTGGCCTCGCTGGGGATGGGGGTGCTGCCGACCCTGCTCAAGGGCGCCACGCTGGTGCTCGAGTCCAAGTTCGTGCCCGCCCGGGTCCTGGAGCTCATCGAGGCCCACCGCGTCACCTGGCTGTCGGGCGTGCCGACGACCTACCAGATGCTGTGCGAGCACCCGGACTGGGGCAGCACGGACCTGTCCTCCCTGCGCAAGCTCACCTGCGGCGGCTCCGCCGTGCCCGTGCGGGTCCTGGACGCCTACGAGGACCGGGGGCTGGCCTTCACCGCCAGCTACGGCATGACCGAGACCGCGCCGGGGGCCACCAACCTGCCGGCGGCGAAGTCCCGCGAGAAGGCGGGCTCCTCCGGGCTGCCGCACTTCTTCTCCGACGTGCGGATCGTGGACGCCGCCGGGGAGCCCGTGGGGCCCGGTGAGGCCGGGGAGATCCTGCTCTCGGGCCCCAACGTCATCCGGGAGTACTGGAACCGCCCGGACGCGGCCGCCTCCTTCGACGGGGACTGGTTCCACTCCGGGGACCTGGGCTACCTCGACGAGGACGGCTACCTGTTCGTCTCGGACCGGATCAAGGACATGATCATCTCGGGCGGGGAGAACGTCTATCCGGCGGAGGTCGAGGCGGCGATCCTCGAGCTCCCGGAGGTGGCCGCCGTGGCGGTCATCGGCGTGCCCGACGAGAAGTGGGGCGAGGTGCCGCACGCCGTCGTCGTCCCCCGGGAGGGCCGGGAGCTCACCGCGGAACGGCTCCAGGAGCACCTGGCCGGGCGCCTGGCCCGCTACAAGGTGCCCAAGACGCTGAGCCTCGTGGACGAGATGCCCCGGACCGCGTCCGGCAAGATCCGCAAGAACATCCTGCGCGAGCAGGCCGCCGGCTGAGCCGCGGGGCCGGTCGCCGGCGCACCGGACGACGACCCTCCGGGCCGCGGCATGCCGTCCGACTGGACGCGTCCACGACTTTTCATTAGCCTCCCCAGCACGGCCTGACGGCCGAGCTCCTGTCGGGGGACAGGAGGAGATCGGGGGGAGATCGCGTGGGCAGGAGACTGCTGGTGCTCGTGGTGATCGCGGTGACGGCCGCGTCCGTGGGACTGACCGTGCCGGCCGCGGCGGCCGTGACGCTGCACGCCGACGGCACGGGTTCCGTGGGCCGGGAGGACGTCCTGCGGGCCGTGGGCTGGGGCAACGACCGGTTGCTGACCTCCGCCGCGGAGCTGGACCTCGTCGCGGAGACGGTCACCGTGGCCACGGCCGCGTGGGAGTGCGTGCAGGAGTCCACCGGCGCCGTGGCCGTGCAGGAACGACGGACGACGACGACGGTCCGGGCCGCCCTGGTCACCGCCGTCCAGCGCAGCTCCGTGACGGGCGCCGTCACGGGCTTCGAGCTGCGGGGCTTCGCCGAGGACGCCGTGGCCGTCACGGTGGTCGAGGGCCCCGCCCTCGACGCCTGCCCCGGGGACGAGGGCGAGGGCGCCGCCTGGTCCCGGGTGCCGCGCTCCACGGAACGGGCGCGGACCCACGAGGGGCCTGCCCTCGACGTGGTGCACGAGGGCGTGGCGCACCGTGTGCCCAGCACCCAGAACGCGGCGGCCTGAGCTCCGTGCCGGGCGGCCCGAGGTGAGTCGTCCCACGTCGGAACGGGGTCACAGAAGCGTCACACCGCTGGCTCCCGCCCCGTGCGTGCATTAGCGTTCGGAAAAACGACCCGGGAGCTCGTCCCCGGCGTCGGGGGACAGGGGAACGGGGAAGCACATGAACAAGGTCATCGCGGTACTGGCGGCTCTCGCGGCGGCGGGGGTGTCGATCGGTCTGGTGGCGCCCGTGTGGGCGGCCACGCAGCTCCACGAGGACGGCACCGGTTTCGTGACCGGCGCCGACGCCAGGGCCGCGCTCGGCTGGGACGACGAGACGCTGCGGGCCAACGCGGCCTCGCTCGAGTTCGTGGCCGAGTCCGAGTCGGTGACCGGGATCTCGTGGGAGTGCGTCCGGCCGGGCACCCCCGAGGTCGTGGCGCTGCGGACGGACCTGGTGGTGACCGAGACCCGGGGGGTCGCGAGCACGCCGAGCCGGCTGTGGTGGCGGACGCTCGTCGGCTTCACGCTGCAGGGCTTCGACGGCCGGGGCGCCTCGAGCGCCGTGCCCGAGGGACCCGCGCCCCACTCGTGCCCCGACCCGTCCTGGATCCTGGTGCCGGAGAGCTCGCGGACCGTGGAGCACCAGGGCGAGCCGGTCCTGGCGGTGGTGCACGACGGGGTGCAGCACCCGGTGCCGGTCGGCTGAGCGGCTCAGCCGCGGGCCGCGCCGAGCCGCTCGACCACGTCCCGGGCGGCCGCCACGATCCCGTCCACCTGCTCCGGGGTGATCTCGGCGGACAGCGTGAACCGGACCGCGGTGGTGGCCACCTCGGGCGGGAAGCCCATGGCGGTCAGCACGTGGGAGGGCTCGGCGTCCCCGGCCGCGCAGGCCGAGCCCGAGGACACGAGCAGCCCGCGGGCCTCCAGGTCCACGAGGACCGTCTCGCCGTTGACCCCGGGGAAGCAGAACGAGGCGCTGCCGGGCAGCCGCGCCGCCGGCCGCTCCCGCGGGTCCGGGCCGGTCAGCACCGCCGAGGGGATCTCGGACAGGACCCCGGTGATCAGCCGGTCCCGCAGGGCGGCGAGACGGGCGGCCCGGTCCGGGCGCTCCTCGGCCGCGAGCCGCAGGGCCGTGGCGAGACCCACCGCGCCGGCCACGTCCGAGGTCCCGGAGCGCCGGCCGCGCTCGTGCCCGCCGCCGCTCAGCAGCGGGCGCAGGGGGGTCCCCCGGCGCAGGAACAGCACCCCCGTGCCCTTGGGCCCCCCGATCTTGTGCCCGGCGAGGCTCAGCGCCGCCACGTCGAGCGCTTGTACGTCCAGTTCCAGCGACCCGGCCGCCTGGACCGCATCCGTATGGAACGGGACGTCCCGCGCCCGAGCCACCGCAGCCAGTTCGGGGATCGCCTGGACCGTACCCGTCTCGTTGTTCGCATGCATCACGGATACCACTGCGGTGCCCGGACGAACAGCCCTCTCCAGGGACGCGGGGTCCACGACCCCCTCCACGGACACGGCCAGCTCCGTGACGTCGAACCCGTCCCAGCGGGCGAGGTCCCGGGCCGAGTCGAGCACGGCGTGGTGCTCCACGGCACTCGTCACCACGTGCGTGCGCGCGGCGTCCCGGTCCCGGCGCCCCAGGGCGATGCCCTTGACGGCCAGGTTGTCCGCCTCGGTCCCGCCCGAGGTGAACACGACCTCGGCGGGCCGGCAGTTCAGCACCTGCGCGACCGTCGCGCGGGCGTGGTCGAGCCCGGCCAGCGCGCGCCGGCCCGCCTCGTGGTGGCTCGAGGCGTTGCCGAACTCCTGGGTGAGGTAGGGCCACATGGCCTCCAGGACCTCCCGCCGGACGGGGGTGGTCGCGGCCGAGTCGAGGTAGAGCACGGTCATCCTCTCCGGCCGCCGAGCCCGATGTCGAGGCCCAGGTCCACGTTCGGCGCGGAGTGGGTGAGCGCGCCCACCGAGACGACGTCCACCCCGGTGGCCGCGATGTCCCCGATGGTCTCCAGGCGCACGCCGCCGGAGGCCTCCACGGTGGCCCGGCCGTCGATGATCGCCACACCGCTCACGAGGTCGTCCACGGAGAAGTTGTCCAGCAGGATCGTGTCCGCGCCCCCGGCCAGGACGGCCTCGATCTGGTCGAGCCGGTCCACCTCCACCTCGAGGTGCACCGTGTGCGGGAGACGACGGCGCAGCTGCCGCAGGGCGCCGGTCAGGTCCGTTCCGTCGGCCGTGAGCAGGGCCAGGTGGTTGTCCTTGGCCATCACGGCGTCCGAGAGGGAGTGCCGGTGGTTGTGCCCGCCCCCGCTGAGCACGGCGTGCTTCTCGAGCGCCCGCAGCCCCGGCGTGGTCTTGCGGGTGTCGGCCACCCGGGTGCGGGTGATCGTGCCGGCGGGGAGTTCGGCGGCCTGCTCCACGCGGGCGACCGTCTCCTCGACGGCGGCGACGTAGCGGGCGGTCAGCGTGGCGATCCCGCACATCCGCTGGGTGAGGTTCAGGGCCACGCGCTCGCCGGTCAGCACGGCGCGGGCGGGACCGGTCACCACGGCCAGGGTGTCACCGGTGTCGAAGCGGTCGCCGTCGGCGCGGACCAGCTCCACGACCACCGCGGGGTCCGCGGCGGCGAACGTCGCGGCGAAGACCTGCCCGCCGGAGAAGACCCCGGCCTCGCGCGCCACGAGCTCGGCCCGGGCCGTGGTGCCGGCGGGGATGAGGTGCTCCGAGGTGATGTCGCCCCAGGGGACGTCCTCGGCGAGCCCCCGCTCCACGACCTCGGTGATGGCGGCTCGGGTCAGCATGCGGGGATCCTCTCCGGTAGGTCGAACATGTCGATGTCGACATGTTCACTGGTCAGCGCGTGGTAATTGCTCATGTGCGGGGTGGGTGCCAGGCGCCAGAACGTGCGTCGGGCCCGGGTGGGGTCGGGCGCCGGGAAGTCCTCCCGGAAGTGGGCCCCCCGGGACTCGGTGCGGTGCAGGGCCGCGGCGGTCACGGCGCTCCCCACGGTCAGCAGGTTCCGGTCCTCGACCGCGCGGCGGGAGAGGCCGGTGGGTGGGCGGAAGCCGGCCAGCCGCCGGGCCAGTGCCTCGAGCCGTGCGTGGTCGCGCAGGACGCCGGCCCCGGTCCACATGGCCTCCTGGAACTGCGCACGGTCGAACGGCTCGGTGCTGCTCCCGGCCGGGGCGGCGTCCCTGCCGTGGGGCGCATCGAGCCCGGACCGCCCGGGTCCCGGCAGGACCTCCGCGCGGCCGGGCAGGACGAGGCGCACCGGGGCGCCGTCGTCCGCTCGGCCGGGGCCCAGTGCGTCCGCACGTAGCGCGTCCGCGACGCGAGCACCGAAGACGGCGCCCTCCAGCAGGGAGTTGGACGCCAGCCGGTTGGCTCCGTGCACCCCCGTGGCCGCGCACTCGCCCACGGCGTAGAGACCCGGAACGGTGCTGCGCCCGAGGCCGTCGGTGGCGACCCCGCCCATCAGGTAGTGGGCCGCCGGGGTCACCGGGACCGGCTCGCGGGACCAGTCGAGGCCGTGCGCGCGCAGGGCGGCGTCGATCGTGGGGAAGCGCCGGGCGAGGAACTCGGCGGTCGTGCCGCCGTCCGGGCGGGATCCGGGCGGGGCCAGCCGGGTGCAGTCGAGCAGGACCGGCCGGCCGTCCTGGGCCAGGGACCGGCGGACGTTCTCACGGGCCACCACGTCGCGGGGGGCGAGCTCCGCCAGCGGGTGCGCGTCCGCCAGGAAGCGCCGGCCCGCGGCGTCCCGCAGCACCGCGCCCTCACCGCGGACCGCCTCGGAGACCAGGAAGCAGCCCGGTGCCGCCAGCGCCGTCGGGTGGAACTGCACGAACTCCAGGTCCGCCACGGCGGCGCCCGCGCGCAGGGCCGCGGCGATGCCGTCGCCGGTGGCCACCGCGGGATTGGTGGTGTGGGGGTAGAGCTGCCCGGCCCCGCCGGTGGCGAGCACCACGGCGTCCGCGCCCAGCTCACGGAGCCGGTCCCCGGGACCGGTCAGCACGAGGGCCCCGGCCGCCCGGCCGCCGGCGTCGAGCACCAGGTCGACCAGCAGGGTGCGCCGCAGGATCCGCAGGTGCCCGGAGGCCTCGGCCGCCAGCGCGGCGGCCAGGAGGGCGCGCTGGATCTCGCGGCCGGTCGCGTCACCGCCGGCGTGCAGGATCCGGGGCAGGGAGTGGGCGCCCTCGAGGCCCTCGAGCCAGGGGGAGTCGGCTCCCGCCGTACGGTCGAAGCCGACGCCGCGCGCCACGAGCTCGTCGATCGCGGCCGCCGAGTCGCGCACGAGGACGCGCACGGCGTCGTCGTCGCACGTCCCCGCGCCGGCGGCGAGGGTGTCCCGGACGTGCAGGTCCTCGGAGTCGCGGGGCTGGCCGGCGGGGAGCGCGGCCGTCATGGCCGCGATCCCGCCCTGGGCGCGGGCGGTGCCGGTCTCGTCGAGGGCGTCCTTGCTCAGCACGGTCACGTCGAGCCCGTGGTCCGCGGCGCGCAGGGCCGCGGTGAGACCCGCGATGCCGCTGCCCACCACGAGCACGCGCGGTGCCGGGTCCGTGCTCACCGCGGCAGCGCCGCCAGCATCCGCTCGAGCGCCACCTCGGCGTCCCGGGCGGTCGCGGCGTCCACGGAGACCTGGTTGATCGTGCGCCCGGCCACGAGCTCCTCGAGCACCCAGGCGAGGTAGCCGGGGTGGATCCGGTACATGGTGGAGCACGGGCAGATCACCGGGTCCAGGCAGAAGATCGTGTGCTCGGGGTGCTGGTCGGCGAGCCGGTTGACCATGTTGATCTCGGTGCCGATCGCGAAGGTGCTGCCGGGCTCGGCGGCCTCGACGGCCTTGCGGATGTGGTCGGTGGAGCCGTTCTCGTCGGCGGCGTCGACCACGGGCATGGGGCACTCGGGGTGCACGATGACCCGCACGCCGGGGTGCTCGGCCCGGGCCTTCTCGATCTGGACCACGGTGAAGCGGCGGTGCACCGAGCAGAAGCCGTGCCAGAGGATCACCGTCGACGCGGTGAGCTCGTCGACGGTGTTCCCGCCGAGGTCCTTGTTCGGGTTCCACATCGGCATCTGCTCGAGCGGGATCCCCATGGCCTTGGCGGTGTTGCGGCCCAGGTGCTGGTCGGGGAAGAACAGCACCCGCCGGCCGCGCTCGAACGCCCACTCCAGCACGGTCGCGGCGTTGGAGGAGGTGCACACGATGCCGCCGTGCCGGCCGCAGAACGCCTTGAGCGCCGCGGAGGAGTTCATGTAGGTCACGGGCACCACGCTCTGCCGGCCGTCCTCGTCGGTCTCCCCGAGGACGTCCATGAGCTGCTCCCACGCCTCCTCGACGGAGTCCTCGTCGGCCATGTCCGCCATGGAGCAGCCGGCGGCGAGGTTGGGCAGGATCACGGACTGGTGCTCGCCGGAGAGGATGTCGGCGGTCTCGGCCATGAAGTGCACGCCGCAGAACACGATGGCCTCGGCCTCCGGCTTCGAACGGGCGGCGCGGGCCAGCTGGAACGAGTCGCCGAGGAAGTCGGCGTGCTGCACGATCTCGTCGCGCTGGTAGAAGTGGCCGAGCACCACCACGCGCTCGCCGAGGGTCTCCTTGGCGGCGGCGATCCGCCGGTCGAGCTCCTCGGCGGACGCGCGCTGGTACTCCTCCGGGATCACGGGCTGGGCCGGGGTGCCGGCGGGCACCGTGTCGGCCTCGGAGGCCCCCGGGCCGTAGCCCGCGGAGACGGTGGGCGCGAAGTCCCACGGGTTCGTGGCGAGGTCGGTGCTGCAGGTGCTCGGGGCCGGAGCGCCGGCCGGCTTCCCGGTCAGCAGGTCGATGCGGGTGGCGACGGAGGTCATGTCTGCTCCTGGGTGCTGCGGCCGGCCGGGGTGCGGTCGGCGAGGTCGAGGTCGTGGTCGTAGCGGTAGAGCCGGGGTGGTCGGTGGCGCGTGCCCTCCAGGCGGGTGCCCGTGTCGAGGACGGCGCCGGACGCCAGCACCTGGCGCCGGAAGTTGGCCGGGTCCAGGGGGGTGCCCAGGATGGCCTCGTGGACATCCCGGAGGGCGGCGAGCGTGAAGGTCTCGCCGAGGAAGGAGTAGGCCACGCGGCTGTAGGTGATCTTGTTGCGCAGCCGGTAGAGGGCGTAGTCCACGATGTCGCTGTGGTCGAACGCCAGAGGTGGCAGCTCGGCGGTGCGCATCCACGTGACGTTGAGGTCGGCGTGGAGGTCGGAGGTCTGGTCGGCGCGGATCGAGGCCCAGTAGACGATCGAGACGACGCGCTCCTCGGCGTTCGCCGAGCGGGTCAGGCCGCCGAAGGCGTAGAGCTGCTCGAGGTAGCCGGGCTGCAGACCGGTGGTGAGCTGCAGGGACCGGGCGGCGGAGGCCTCGAGGTCCTCGTGCGGCTGGAGCGGTCCGCCGGGCAGGGCCCACATCCCCCGGAAGGGGTCGCGGACGCGGCGGACGAGGGGCAGCCAGAGCTCCTTGCCGCCGTCGGGGCCGGTGTCGCGGGCGGCGAAGATGACGGTGGACACCGCCAGTGCCACGTTCTGCGCGGTCATCGTCACCTCCATCGTGTTCCACGCCTTCAGGTTGCAGTGACTATAACACTGTTCGAGTCAGTGTGACGTTAACGAAGTCGTGACCATGGCGCCGCTGACCAGGCCCCATGAAAACGCGGGTTCCATGATGTCCACAGGGGTTGCTGCCGAGCATCCGGGAGCACTTACCATCTGACCCATCCAGCCGGTCCGTCCGGCCGCGGCAGAGCGAAGCGGGGAACCTCATGGTCCGGTCCAACCCAGACGGCACGGCGCTGGGGGTCGCCGTCCTGGCGGCACTGCTTCTCACGGGATGCGGCCCCGACGACGACGACGGCGGTGCGGCGGCGTCACCGTCCAGCCCCGCCCCGTCGGCCGCGCCGACGACGGCGGAGCCCGGCCCGGGTGCCACCCCGGCCGACTACGTGCCGGCCTCCCTCGACGGGCCCGCGCAGAACGTGCCCGTGCCCGTCATGCCGGACCTGGCGCGGGAGGAGTCCCGGGAGGGCGCGCAGGCGTTCCTCGACTACTGGTCGGACGCCATGTGGTACGCCCATCAAACCGGTGATGCAGAATATGCCCAGACGATCATCAGTGATTCTTGTGACATATGCACGGAACAATTGATGTTTATTGAGGATGTTTATGGAGATGGGGCATGGTTTGTCGGGGGCCGAGAGAGCCCCAAGATCCAGGATGCAAGTATTCAACGTTCCTCGGACGGAGTCTATAAGCCGATTGTCATTACAAGTGCTGAGGGGCTTAAGCTCGTCGAACACGGGGAAGTCACATATGAAGCCTCTCCCCGCAGTGGGGAAGGGGACCCCTTCCCCGTATATCTAGATTATGCAGAAAAATCTTGGATATATATAACTGCAGCAAATTTACCTGGGGCCGGTAAAAGCAATGGGTAAGATGAGTCTTTCTGGATTGCTAGCAGCGTCACTCCTACTCCTACAGGTAAGCGCTGAATCATCTAATAAAGAAGAAGGCTGGGCGAATAAAGCAACCCGATTAAATAGCGGTTACTCTATGCGTGGCCAGCGCAGTGCTGACATTTCCAATTCGACGACTGCTGTTGCCGACGGAGACAAGATGAAGTTGGAGCTCCGACTCGACGAGGGGCCACCAATCGTGGCCGACAGTTCTCAACGACATGATCCGGGTGCTGTGGGTGCGCAGCCGGTCGACTACGACCCGGACGAGGACCCCGCCTTCCAGAAGGCCCTCCGCCAGTACCTGGGCGACCAGGGGATCGACCGGCCGTTCAACCCGGACACCATCGCGCAGTCGAAGTCGCAGACGTTCGGCCTCCAGAACCCTTGCACCAACCGGAGGGGCGCCGTCCTCGAGGACTGCCTGGCCGAACGGGACTGCACCACGGCGGACGGCGGGGAGGGCGTGTACATGAACGTCGTCGTCCGGCAGGGGGAGGGCCCCAGCACGCCGTGGGGAGAGCCCATGTGCGTCTCGGTGGCCGAGGCGGAGGGGGGCGAGGAGGTCGTGGAGCTGCCGACCTTCACCCTGCAGGACTTCCGGACGCTGGCCGTCGCGCCGGCGATCAGCACGGTCCAGCCCGCGCCCGACACGCTGCGGGGCATGCACACCAACGTCTGGGCGGAGGCCCGGCCCCAGCAGTTCAGCACCGAGCTGGGCGGCTTCCCGGTACAGGTCCGCGCCGTTCCCGTGCAGTACGCGTGGGACTACGGCGACGGCACCGCGCTCGGACCCACGGAGCTCAGCGGCGCCCCGCTCTCGGAGGACGCGTGGGACGTGGAGACCGACACCAGCCACGTCTACACCGAGACCGGGGACTACGCCGTCTCGCTCACCACCTGGTTCTCCGGCGAATACTCCGTCGCGGGCGGTCCGTGGCTGCCCGTGGCAGGGCTCAACGACGTGGCGAGCGCACCCGTGCCGATCAGTGTCTGGCGCTCCACGGTGCGCAACTACGCGGACGACTGCCTCGAGAACCCGCAGGGCACCGGCTGCTAATCCCCGCGCCGACCGGTACGCCGTCGGATCCTGGTGGGATGATCGACGGACACGGTTCTCCGGACCCGGAGAACCCGGTCGGCGATCCCGCCGGTGCGCGCGCGCCGGACGAGGAGAGGGGCGGAACAATGACGATCTCCGGTCCGTGGGTGCTCCACTTCAGCTGGGGCTGCACCGACGACTACGGCAGAGTGACCTTCGCGTTCAACCCGGACGGCAGCTTCTCGGGCGGCGGCTTCTCCGGTGCCTGGCGGCAGCACGACGGCACCCTGCTGCTCCGCTTCGCCGACGGCCCGGCGCAGTACGGCGGCACGGTCACCGGCAGCGCGGGGGCAGGGGCGATGTCCTGCTTCGACGGTTCTCCGGGCGGCTGCTGGTACCTGGTCCGGCAGGGCTCCGACGACGGGGCGGTCCCCGCGGACAGCAGCGCCGGGCAGCCGGCGGACGCCGCCGGGCGGTGGCTGGACTCCGCGGGGACGGCGCCCGGTGAGCTGGACGCCGCGGGCAACCGGATCTGATGCGGGGGATGGGGAAGAGATGACCACGGACCACGGACACCGGTACGGCCACGGAGTGCGCTGCGGGGTGATCCCGCCGTACGTGCACGAGCAGATGGCGGTGCACGGGGACGAACAGACCCGGAGGAACGCCCTGGCCGCGCTGGCGGTGGACACCACGGTGCGGACGGAGCGGCTGATCGCGGACCTGACCGCCCGGGCCGTCGCGACGCAGGCGACCGCCCACAAGGAGCGCCGGGTCCACACTGCGGGCAACACCGGCGAGCTGCCGGGCACCCTGGTGCGCACGGAGGGGGACCCGGCCAGCGGGGACCCTGCCGTGGACGAGGCCTACGACGGGCTGGGCTCCACGTTCGACCTCCTGCAGGAGGTCTTCGGGCGCAACTCCCTCGACGACGCCGGCATGCCCCTGCTCGGCACGGTGCACTACCAGGACAAGTACAACAACGCGGCCTGGGACGGCCGGCAGATGATCTTCGGGGACGGCGACGGCCAGTACTTCAACCGCTTCACCGCCTCCGTGGACGTCATCGGGCACGAGCTCGCCCACGGGATCACCACGCACGAGTCCGACCTCCTGTACATGCACCAGGCCGGAGCGCTCAACGAGCACTTCTCCGACGTGGTCGGGGCCATGGTCAAGCAGTACGTGGCCGTTCCCCGGCAGACCGCGGCGGACGCCGACTGGATCGTCGGCGCCGGTCTCTTCACGAGCGCCGTGAACGGAGTGGGCCTCCGTTCGATGAAGGCCCCCGGCACGGCGTTCGACGACGACGTGCTCGGCAAGGACCCGCAGCCGGACCACATGTCCCGCTTCGTGCACACGCTGGACGACAACGGCGGTGTGCACATCAACTCCGGCATCCCGAACCGGGCCTTCTACTTCGCGGCGACCGGACTGGGCGGCCACAGCTGGGACAGGGCCGGGCGGATCTGGTACGCCGCGATGCGGGACCCCGAGCTGCGGCGCCTGCGGTGGACCGCGCAGTTCAAGGACTTCGCGGGTCTCACGCTCCGGCACGCCGGCACCCAGTTCGGACCCGCGGAGCAGGCCGTGGTGGCGGATGCCTGGCAGCAGGTGGGGGTCGTGCCCGAGACGGTCCGGTCCGTGGGCGCCCTCGTGGACGAATGGGTGCTCCACTACAGCTGGGGCTGCACGGACTCCTCCGCCCGGACGACCCTGACCTTCCGCGAGGACGGCTCGTTCACCGGCGAGCTGACCGGGCGGTGGCACCAGCAGGACGGCACCCTGCTCCTGTCCTTCGACGGCGGCGCGGCCCGGTACGCCGGCACGCTCGCGGGCGACGTCGCCACGGGCGCCATGACCACCTTCGAGGGGGCGGACGGATGCTGGCGCCTGACCCGGAAGGGTGCCACGGGTATAGTCGGGAACTGATTCCCCACCGGCCCCGGCGGTCCCCGCACGGAACCGACCGGGCCACCCGCGTCCTACGGAGGGACGGTGCCGTTCATGGCGAGAGTCAGCTACCGCCTCGAGGGAGGCATCGCGTACTTCCCCGGGCTGGCCGTGGAGCGGAGCTTCGAGACCGAGTCCCTGCCGCGGGCGCAGCAGGACGCGCTCCTCGACCTCTTCGAGACCGTCCGCACGCACCGGCTGGGATCGGCCGCGCCGACGACCCGCCGCGGAGCCGACCAGCAGTCCTACGTGATCGAGGTCCAGGAGAGCTCCGGCGTCCGGCGCCTCGTGGTCGGCGAGTTCGACCAGGACCCGGCGGCGCAGGAGCTCGTGGCCCGGCTGCGCGACTGCGCGGACCAGTGCGAGCCGGGAAGCCCCTGAGCCGGACCGAGCGGAGGTCATCAGAGGTCATTCCCTGCCGCCAAGAGGCTCCCGCGTGCGACATTAGCCCCCGCAAAGACATCGTCCCTTATCAGAGGGGTGTTGGGTGGCTACACTCGGCCGGACCTGACCGCCGCGCCCACCACCTGGAGACCGAGATGTCGAAGAGATCGCGCGCTCGTTCCATCACCATTCTCACGGCGGCCGCCCTGGCCGTGTCGGGGAGCCCGGCCCTCGCGGTCACGCCCCCGGCGGCTCCACGGACCCCCGATGCTCCCCCGCTGGTGCCGGCCGCCGACCAGCTGGTGGCCACTGCCGAGACCTACCCGGCGGCGGACACGGATGTCCTCACCGTGACGGTCACCCGCAACGGCGTTCCCGAGCAGCGCGGCGGCTTCGCCCTGGACGTGCAAGAGGTGCTCGACGCCGCACTGGAGGACCTGACCTCGGCGGACTCCTCTCCCGGGGATCCCCTGCTCGTGCTCAACCCCTTCGGCACCAACACCACGGGGATCCTCGCCCAGTTCGACACCGAGGACAACGGCACCCTGACGTACACCGTCAGCTCTCCCGGCACGGCGGACTTCAACCGCGTCGCCAAGGACCACGACCCGAGTCCCTCGTCGTTCGAGGGGCAGCTCATCGGGGTGGTCCCTGGCGCCGAGAACACCGTGACCACCACCTGGCAGCCCGACGGCGGCGAGCCCACGGAGTTCTCGTTCACGATGACCGCCCCACCGAGTGCTTCCGGCGACCGCACGACCCTCGAACGCACCGTGGAGGGGGACGCCGAGGAGCTCACCGACGGACTGTTCGCGGTCATGGGGCTGAGGCGTCACATCGACTACACCCTGCTCTACGACAACGCGGGAGTGCTGCGCGCCGAGTTCGACCTCGACGACTACCGCACGGACCGGCTGGAGTTCTACGGCGACACCATGGTGACCACGGTCGGGACGGACAAGGTGGTCCGGATCGACGGCCTCGGCCGGGTCGTGACCAGCCACGTGCTGGACGGGTACGAGATGCACCACGACTTCGACGTCACCGACGACGGCAAGCTCGTGATCCTGGCGACGGAGACCGCCAAGGGCAGCGTGGAGGACGTCCTGGTGTCCCTCGACCTGCAGACGGGGACATACGAGAAGACGGTCGACTTCACGGAGCTCCTGGCCGACTACAAGTCCCGCACCCAGCCCTACGGCCCGGGGCCCTACGGTCCGGGCGAGGTGGACGACTGGCTGCACCTGAACTCGGTCGACTGGTCCCCGGACGGGGACTCCGTGATCGTCAGCGCGCGCGAGAACTCGGCGATCCTGAAGGTCGACGACGTGCACGGGAGCCCCACGGTCGACTACATCATCGGTCAGCGCGAGGTCTGGGCCGGCACCGACGTCGAGGACCTGCTCCTCGAGAAGGCGGGGGACTTCCCCGACAGCGCTGGGCAGCACTCGGTGGTGCGCCACGACGACGCGGAGCTGGCGGACGGCCAGTACTACCTCACCATGTTCGACAACTCGTTCTGGAGGATGAGCAGCCGTCCGGACTACACGGCTCCCGTGCCCGTCGGGGCTTCCCCGGTGCCCACGGCGGACCCCTCCCTCCGCTCGGAGTACCGGAAGTACCTGGTCGACGAGAACGCCGGGACCTACACCGAGGTCGAGTCGGTCCCCGTCCCCTACTCCGCGATCGTCAGCAACGTCCAGGACCTCGGTGGTCCGCTCGTGGTCAACAGCGGCCAGGCCCTGACGTTCGCGGAGTACGACGCGCAGCGGGAGGTCGTCGCTCGATACGGCTACGCCCTCGAGGGACCAACCGAGGACGACTTCGCCTACCGGGTGCTCAAGTACGGGTTCGGCAACTTCTGGTTCGTCGCGGACTGAGCCGGCGCGCCCATCGCGGCGGGAACGGACAGCACCACCGAGGCCACCGCGCAGCGGTCCTGCTTCAGCTGGTGTTCAGCCGGTGGTGGTTGGCTGGTGCGTGTGAGGGGATCCCCGGGACACAGGGAGAGCTGACGGTCCCGGCCGAGGAGTGGAGAACCGCGGCCGGGACCCGTTCCGGAGACCGGTCCCGTGCGCGTCCGAGGAGTTCGCGTGCGGGACCGGGTCCTCACGCCTGGCCCGCGGACTCCGCCCACTCGGCGACCCGGGCGCTGCTCTGCTCCTCGGAGAGGTCCTCGACCCGGGTCATGATCGACCACCGGATGCCGAACGGATCGCGGATGCTGCCGTAGCGGTCGCCGGAGACGAACGTGCTGACGGGCTCGCGGACCTGCGCGCCGGCGGCGAGGGCGCGCGCCACGACGTCGTCGACGTCCGGGACGTAGAGGCCCAGGGAGAAGCAGTCGTCGTCGCCCGCGGGCGGTGCCACGAGGTGGAAAGCAGGGTTCACCTCGCCGAGCTGGAGGCGTCCGTCACCGAGGTCGAGCGTGGCGTGCGCGACGACGGGCGTCCCGTCCGGTCCGGGCATGTCGGTGCGGTCGACGAGGCGGGCCCCGAAGGTGCGCGTGTAGAAGTCGATCGCCGCGGCCGCGTCGACCACGGCGACGAAGGGCGTCAAGGACGTGAACCCCCGAGGCGTCCCGTCGGTGGTGTGCGCTCCGGTGACCCCACGGAGGTTCTGCTCTGTGCTCATGCCCCGAGCCTAGGAAACCGGACGCTGACCGGTCTTGAAGATTCCCGCCACCCTCGGGTGGTTACGCTCGTGCCATGAGCGAGCCGCCCACCACACGGGGCCACCTCACCCCGGGCCCGCACGCCACGATCGTGCGCCTGCCCGCGCCCGACGACGTCGCCCACCTCGTCCGCCAGCTGTGGATTCCGGAGTGGGACCTGCCGGCGGGGGAACGGGCCGAGCAGCTCGTGCTGGGCTATCCGGCGAGCAACGTGGTGGTCGAACCGGACGGGGTGGCGCTGCACGGGCCCACGAGCCGCGCCTCCGTCCGGGTGCTCACGGGACGCGGCTGGGCGGTCGGCGCGCTGCTGCGCCCTGCCGGAGTCCTGCTGTTCACCGAGCGCCCGGCGGAGCTGCTCGACGGCTCGGTGGCGCTCCCCGCCCCCGGACTGCACTCGGCCGTCGCGGAGGCCATGGCGGGGACCGACCCGCTCGGCCTCCCCGCGCGTGCGGCGGGGCCGCCCGAGGTGGTGGCCTCCGCCGGTGGGCCCACGGTGCGCTCGGCCGTCGGAGAAACCGGCGACGGGACCGTGGCGGAAGCCGCGCCGACCGGTCGGCAGGAGCGGGCTGCCGCTCTGCTCGTGGACCACGTCCGGGCGCTGGCGGCGGAGGTGTCCCCGGCCGCGGTCCGGGACGGTGCCATGGCCAACCGCCTGGTCGATCTCCTCGAAGCGGAACCCGGCGTGCGGAGCCCGGCCGACCTCGCCCGGCAGCTGCACGTGTCCGAGCGCTCCCTGCAACGGCTCGCGGCCCGGTTCGTGGGCATGCCGCCGCAGCTGCTGCTCCGTCGTCGTCGGCTCCAGGAGGCGGCCGAGCGGATGCGGGCGGAGCCGGCCGCGGACCTCGGGACGCTGGCCGCGGAGCTGGGCTTTGCGGACCAGTCCCACCTCACCCGGGAGTTCCGGTCGGTGCTGGGCGCCACCCCGCGCGGCTACGGCCGCGGGGACGGATGACGGCGCCGGGCCCGGCGTCCGTGGCGGCGAGGACACCGGAGCCGCCGGCTGTGAGGAAGGAGACAGCGGAGAGGAAAATAACTCGGGGCCTTCTCCCGTTGACACGGAAAGAACAAGTTCCCTGATGAAAGGCTGCCCCGTGCCGCACTCCACCCTGTCCACCCCCGTCACCCTCGGCTCGCTCGAGCTGCCGAACCGTCTCGTCATGGCCCCCCTCACCCGGATGCGCTCCGGCCGTGACGGCGTCCCCGGCGAGCTCAACGTGGAGCACTACGCCCAGCGCGCCTCGATGGGCCTCATCGTCACCGAGGGCACGTACCCCGACGTGCGCGGGCAGGGCTTCGCCTACCAGCCCGGCATCGAGACGCCGGAGCAGATCGAGGGCTGGCGCCGTGTCGCCGAGGGCGTCCACGCGGCGGACGGCCGGCTGTTCATGCAGGTCATGCACGCCGGGCGCGTGACGCACCCGGACATCAACGGCGGTTCCCAGCCGGTGGCGCCGAGCGCCGTCGCGATCGAGGGCCGGACCCACACCTACCAGGGCAAGGCCGACTACCCCGTCCCGCACGCCCTCACCCTCGAGGAGCTGCCGGCCGTGGTGGAGTCCTTCGTCCGCGCCTCGCGCAACGCGATCGAGGCGGGCATGGACGGCGTGGAGATCCACGGCGCCAACGGCTACCTGCTGCACGAGTTCCTCGCACCGGGGGCGAACCGGCGCACCGACGAGTACGGCGGCTCCCCGGCGAACCGCGCCCGCTTCGTGGTCGAGGTCGTCCGGGCCGTGGCCGCAGCCGTGGGCGCGGGAAAGGTGGGTCTGCGGATCTCGCCCGAGCACAACATCCAGGACGCCTGGGAGACCGACCACGAGGACGTCCGGGCCACGTACGCCGCGCTCGTCGACGGCATCGGGGACCTCGGCCTCGCCTACCTCTCCGTCCTGCACAAGGAGCCGGCCGGAGAGTTCGTGCAGGGGCTGCGCTCCCGCTTCGGCGGCGCCTTCCTGGCCAACAGCGGCTTCAGCGACGTCCCGACCACCCGCGAGGAGGGCGTGCAGCTGATCGAGGAGGACGTGGCGGACGGCGTCGTCGTCGGACGCCCGGCGATCGCGAACCCGGACCTGGCGCGGCGCTGGGCGGAGGGCCTGCCGGAGAACGTGCCGGACCCGCGGACCTTCTACACGCAGGGCGCGGAGGGCTACACGGACTACCCGTTCGCCCAGGCCTGAGCGGCTCGCCGTGGTCCGCCCGGTCAGGCCGGGCGGACC
>NZ_JBHVDI010000032.1:0-29916 GCF_042802875.1 Kocuria sp. NPDC057446
GGGCACGACGAAGGCCCCGGCTCGCAGGAGCCGGGGCCTTCCAGGTGGTGCGCGATACTGGGTTCGAACCAGTGACCTCTTCGGTGTGAACGAAGCGCGCTACCACTGCGCCAATCGCGCTCACTGCTCGAAAACCATAACCCACATCCCGGCCGGGGGCCAATTCGGGCGGCGAGGCGCTGGTTCCAGCCCGCCGGGGGGCAGATCCGGGGTCCGACCCGGGGTGACCGCGGGTCGGCGGACCCGGTCTCGCCGCGGCGCCCGGGACGCTCCTGGGGGCGGTTCCCGGGAGGATTTGGCGTTTCGGAAATCGGTCCCGTAAAGTCTCCACCTGTCAGGAACACCGACGGATTCCGGCGAGCGGAACGGCTGCACAGCCGTCCGGGAGCCACGATCCGCGATCCTGGCACGCCCCGCCCCGGTGCGAACGGCACCGGAACGGGTTGTGCTAGAGTTCCTGTTCGGAAGATCGAGAGATCGACCGAGAGCAAGACATGCGGACGTAGCTCAGCTGGTAGAGCACCACCTTGCCATGGTGGATGTCGCGGGTTCGACTCCCGTCGTCCGCTCGCAGTGATCGGCATGAACGATGTCGTGACCGACGGCCCTGTCCGTGAGGACCAGGTCCCGGTGGGGTGGCCGAGTGGTTAGGCAGCGGCCTGCAAAGCCGTCTACGCGGGTTCGAATCCCGTCTCCACCTCGGTGCACACCCACCACGCTCGACGGTCCCCTCGGGTACCGCCGGTCGAGCGCGATTGGCGCAGCGGTAGCGCGCTTCCCTGACACGGAAGAGGTCACTGGTTCGATCCCAGTATCGCGCACCACCTGGAAGGCCCCGGCTCCTGCGAGCCGGGGCCTTCGTCGTGCCCGGGCCCCGGCCGCCGCCGCGTCGCGTGTCCGAGGCGGTCGGTAGCGTGCGGGCCAGGACCCGTCGGCGGCGGGCCCGCCCCGGACCCGGGGCGCGACGAGGGAGAGGCGACGAGCAGCGTGACACAGCCCAGGCTGGCGGAACAGACAGAGTACGGACGGATGTACGCGAGGTCCGTCGCGGACCAGGCGACCGTCCCCTCCATCACCACGGTCCTCTCCCGGGCCGCCACGGACCTGGACGGGTGGTACGGCTACTCCGCCGCGCAGGCCGCGGTGCGGGACGACCGGCTGCGCGCGGCCCTGGGCTCGCCGGCGCAGCTGCGCGCCGTGGTGCGGGACGCGGCCAAGGCCGCCGAACGGCACCGCGACGAGGCGGCGGCGCGCGGGGACCGGGTGCACACCTACGCCGAGCAGATCGCCCTGCGGGCCCTCGGGAAGCCCCACCGCGCCGCGGACGCGCGGGCCGCCCTCGCGGAGCACGGCGAGGAGCGCTTCGCCTCCCGCTTCGACGAGTGGTGGGACCTCTACGCCCCCGAACCGCTCGCGGTGGAGGTCACGGTGTGGAACTCCACCGTGGGCTACGCCGGAACCCTCGACCTCGTGGCCCGGATCGCCGGCAAGGTCTGCCTGATCGACTACAAGACGAAGGGCACGGACCGGGACGGGCGCGTGAAGTCGCTGGACCCCAAGGTCGTGACCCAGCTCGTGGCCGGGCTCAAGGCCGAGGAGTCCCTCGTGGACGCCGAGGCCGGGACCTGGGAGCCGTGGGCCTACGGCGGCGCGGACCTGCTGCTGGGGGTGGCGATCGGCGAGACGGAGGTCGTGCCCGTGCAGGCCGTCCCCGCGGTGCTCGAGCAGCACTGGTACAAGTTCTGCGCCCTGCACCGGCTGTGGACGCAGGAGACGGCCCTCGCCGCGGCGGGTCCGGCGCTGCGCCCCGTGCCGCCGCCACCGCTGCGCGAGCAGCCGTAGGGGCCGCGGCGTCCCGGGTGCCCGCCGGGACACGGGCGGCCCGTAGACTTGCCGGGTCGAGAGCGAGGTCCCGCCATGTCCGTCCTGCCCATCCGCACCATCGGTGATCCCGTCCTGCGCACCCGCGCGGAGGAGGTCACCGCCTTCGACGACGCCCTGCGCCGCCTCGTCGCGGACATGCACGAGACGATGCTGGACGTCGGCGGCGTCGGCCTCGCCGCGCCCCAGGTCGGCGTCAGCGTGCGGCTGTTCACCTGGGCGGTCGAGGGCAGCGAGGGCCACGTGGTCAACCCGGTCCTGGAGCTGGGCGAGG
Organism: Kocuria sp. NPDC057446; assembly: GCF_042802875.1. NCBI lineage: Bacteria > Bacillati > Actinomycetota > Actinomycetes > Micrococcales > Micrococcaceae > Kocuria > Kocuria sp. NPDC057446. The sequence continues at coordinate 2,156 of NZ_JBHVDI010000032.1, forward strand.
AGCCCCAGGACGGCGGCGAGGGCTGCCTCTCCGTCCCGGGCCTGGCCTACGACACCCCGCGCCGGAACTGGGCCCGGGTCACCGGCCTCGACCAGCACGGCGCCGCCGTGACCGTCGAGGGCACCGGCCTGCTGGCCCGCTGCCTGCAGCACGAGAGCGACCACCTCGACGGGCGGCTCTACGTCGACCGGCTGGCCGGCGCCGCGCGGAAGGACGCGCTGCGCGCCATCCGCGCCGCCGACTACGACGGCGTGGTGCGCGGCGTGACCGGCCAACGCGCCGCGCACGTGGGCAGCTCCTTCGGCGTCGGCCCCTCCGGCTCGGCCTTCGGCGCCGGCCCTTCCCGCCCGGCCTGAGCCCGGCCCCGTCCCCTCCCGTCAGGAGATTCGTGAAGATCCTCTACGCCGGCACGCCGTCCGTCGCCGTGCCCGCCCTCGTCCACCTCGCCGAGCGTCCCGACGTCGACATCGTGGCCGTCCTCACGCGCACCGACGCCCCCGTGGGGCGCAAGCGGGTGCTCACCCCCTCGCCCGTGGCCGAGGAGGCCGCCCGCCGCGGCCTGCCCGTGCTCAAGGCCAACCGGGTGGACGCGGAGCTGACCGAGCGGATCCGGGCCCTGGGCGCGGACGTCGCCGCCGTCGTGGCCTACGGGGCCCTGGTCCCGCAGGCCGCCCTGGACGCCGTGCCGCACGGCTGGATCAACCTGCACTTCTCGCTGCTGCCGCAGTGGCGCGGCGCGGCCCCCGTCCAGCGCGCCCTCATGGCCGGGGACACGGTGGTCGGCGCCAGCACCTTCCTGCTGGAGGCGGGCCTGGACACCGGGCCCGTCGTCGGCACCATGACCGACGAGGTCCGTCCCGACGACACCGCCGGGACGGTCCTGGAGCGGCTGTCCCGCACCGCGGCGCCGCTGCTGGCGGACTCCCTGCTCGCCGTGGTCGACGGCTCCGCCCGGCCGGCGCCGCAGCAGGGGGACGTGAGCCACGCCCCGAAGCTCACGGCCGAGGACGGACGGGTCCGCTGGACGGACCCCGCGGTGGCCGTGGCCCACCGGGTGCGCGGGGCGACCCCCGAGCCCGGGGCCTGGACCCGGTTCGACGACCGCCGGCTCAAGCTGGAGCGCGTGCTGCCCCGGCCCGACGTCCGGGACGTCGCCCCGGGCCGGTGCGTCCTGCGCGGGGACGCGGTGCTCGTGGGCACGGGCTCCTACGCGGTTCAGCTCACCCGGGTGCAGCCGGCCGGGAGGACGACCATGGAGGCCGCCGCCTGGGCGCGGGGCCGCAGCACGGAGGACGAGGTGGTGTTCGAGTGAGCGAGCGCGAGGACGGGCGGCACGGAGACCGGAGGGCGGACCGCGACCGGCGGCCGGGGGGCGCACGGCGCAACGCGCGGGGGCACGAGCGCAACCGGCGGGCGCAGTCCGAGCGCGCCTTCTCCTCCGCGGCGCCCGCGGGGCGGACGCGGCGGGCCGACCCGGCCCGGCTGGCGGCCTTCGAGACCCTGCGCGCGGTCTCCGAGGAGGGCGCCTACGGCAACCTCGTGCTGCCGAAGCTCGTCCGCGCCCACCGCCTGGACCGGCGGGACGCGGGCTTCGCCACGGAGCTGGCCTACGGGGCGCTGCGCTGGCAGGGCACCTGGGACGCGGTGCTCGCCCGCTGCGTCGACCGCCCCCTCGGCGAGCTCGACGGCGCGGTCCTCGACGCCCTGCGCCTGGGCACCCACCAGCTGCTGGCCATGCGGGTGCCCGACCACGCGGCCCTGGACCAGACCGTGGGTCTCGTCCGGGCCGTCGTGGGGGCCGGCCCCGGCGGGCTCGTCAACGCGGTGCTGCGCAAGGTCGCGGCCCGGGACCTGTCCGGGTGGGTCGCGGAGCTGACCGCCGACGCCCCGGACGCGACCGCCCGCCTCGGGCTGGCCCACGCCCACCCGGCGTGGGTGGTCCGGGCCCTGCGCCAGGCGCTCACCGCCCACGGCCGGGACGCCGCCGAGATCGAGTCCCTGCTCGAGGCGGACAACGACGCCCCGGTGGTCAACCTCGTGGCCCTGCCCGGCCTCGGGGACCTCGACGAGGCGATCGCCGCCGGCGCGGAGCGGGGGAGGCTCGTGCCGGACTCGGCGCTGAGCAGCGGCGGCGACCTGCACCGGCTGGGCTCCGTCCGCGAGGGCGGGGTCCGCGTCCAGGACGCCGGGTCCCAGCTCGTGGCCCGTGCGCTGGTCGCCGCCGGCGAGGGCACGGACGACGACGGGGCCGGCCGCTGGCTGGACCTGTGCGCCGGCCCGGGCGGGAAGGCCGCCCTGCTCGCGGCCCTGGCCGACCGGCAGGGGGCCCACCTGACGGCCAACGAGGTGGCCCCGCACCGGGCCGAGCTCGTGCGCCGGGCCCTGCGCCCGGTCCCGGAGCGTGCCTGGACGGTGCGCACCGGGGACGGTCGCGGCACCGACGAGCTGCTCGGCGGCCGTCCCGCGGCGGAGACCGGCTTCGACCGGGTGCTCGTCGACGCCCCGTGCACGGGCCTCGGCGCGCTGCGCCGCCGCCCGGAGTCCCGCTGGCGGCGCAGCCCCCGGGACCTGGCCGAGCTCGGACCGCTGCAGCGGGAGCTGCTGCACGCCGCCCTGGACGTCGCCCGTCCGGGAGGCCTCGTCGCCTACGCGACCTGCTCTCCGCACGCCGCCGAGACCCTCGCCGTGGTCCAGGACGTGCTGGCCGGCCGCGAGGACGCCGAGCTGGTCGACGCCCTGGCGCCGGTCCGGGCCGCGGCCCTGCCCGGCAGCCTCGACGGGGACCGCGACCCGTCCCGCCCCTGGGAGGGGACCTCCGGCCCCGCGACCGTCCAGCTGTGGCCGCACGTGCACGGCACCGACGCCATGTTCCTGGCCCTGCTGCGCAGGCGCTGACGCCCCGACCGACCACCCCACCAGGAGTCTCCGTGTCCCGAACCTGCATCCACCCCTCGATCCTCTCCGCCGACTTCGTCAACCTCGAGGCCGAGCTGGGCCGGATCACCGCCGCCGACGCCGTGCACGTGGACGTCATGGACAACCACTTCGTCCCGAACCTCACGCTGGGCATGCCCCTCGTGGAGCGGATCCTCGCCGTCAGCCCCCTCCCGCTGGACGTGCACCTGATGATCGAGGACGCGGACCGCTGGGCCGCCGGCTACGCCGAGCTCGGCTGCGAGTCGGTCACGTTCCACGCCGAGGCCGCCCGCGCCCCGCTGAAGCTGGCCCGCGAGCTGCGCGCCCACGGCGCCCGGGCCGGGATGGCCCTGCGTCCCGCGACCCCGGTGGAGCCGTACCTCGACCTGCTGCCGGAGCTGGACATGCTGCTGGTCATGACGGTGGAGCCGGGCTTCGGCGGCCAGGCCTTCCTCGACGTCACGCTGCCGAAGATCCGCCGGGCCGCCGAGGCGATCCGGTCGGGCGGGGGGCGGGTCGCCCTGCAGGTGGACGGGGGGATCACCGAGGAGACCATCGTGCGCGCCGCGGAGGCGGGGGCCGACACGTTCGTGGCGGGCTCGGCCGTCTACGGCGCCGAGGACCCCGGGGCCGCGATCACCGCCCTGCGCGGGGCGGCCCGCTCGGCCCAGGGCTGAGCCGGCCGGACACGGGCCGCCGGCGGCACGCCCTGTGTCATAATCGGGGCACGAACAACGTGTTCCGGGGTCGGTGCAAGTCCGAACCGGCGGTCACAGTCCGCGAACCGGACGACCACGCCCGTGCGGGCGCCCAGCGCCTGCACCGACGGGTCGTCCGGCCGAACCGGTGGAACTCCGGTACCGACAGTCACAGTCTGGATGGAAGGCAACACGTTCAACGGCCCTCGTGGCGTGCCGTCGACGGCATCCGCCGCGGCGCCGTCCGGACCCGCGGGTCCCGGCGGCGGCACCGTTGTCCTGCGCCCCGGAACCACCCGGGAAAGGACGACGCGATGGACCCGCAGCACCGGACCGGCGACGACGCCGAGCGGTCGCTCATGCGGACCGCCCTGCACGCGGCCGCGCGCGGCCCGCGCGGGGCCAACCCCCTCGTCGGAGCCGTGCTCGTCGACGCCGCGGGCCGCGTCCTGCACGTCGGCCACCACCGCGGTGCCGGCACCGACCACGCCGAGGTCGACGTCCTGGAGCGTGCCGCGTCCGCCGGCACGGAGCTGTGCGGCACCACCATGTACGTGACCCTCGAGCCCTGCAACCACTGGGGCCGCACGGGCCCGTGCGCCGAGGCGATCGTGGAGGCGGGCGTCCCCCGCGTCGTCTACGGCGCGCCGGACCGCACGGCCGCCGCCGCCGGCGGTGCCGCCACCCTGCGCGCCGCGGGCGTCGAGGTCCGCTCGGGAGTCCTGGCCGAGGAGGCGGAGCGGCTCAACGACCGCTGGGGCGAGACCGTCCGGGCCCAGCGCCCCTTCGTGACCCTCAAGGTCGCCCAGACCCTCGACGCCCGGATCGCGGCCGCGGACGGGACCAGCCGGTGGATCACGTCGTCGTCGGCCCGCGAGCACGGCCACGACCTCCGCGCCCGGGCCGACGCCGTGCTCGTGGGCAGCGGCACGCTCCTGGCCGACGACCCCCGGCTCACCGCCCGCACCGGCGACGGCGGCGCCGTCCCGCGGCAGCCCCTGCGCGTGGCCATGGGCCTGCGCCCGGTGCCCCCGGACGCCGCGATCCGCGGCACCGACGGGCGCTTCCGGCACGTCGCGACCCACGACCCCCACTCCGCCCTGGCCGAGCTCTACGACGCCGGCGTGCGCCACGTGCTGATCGAGGGCGGGGCCACCGTGGCGGCGGGCTTCCTGCGCGCGGGACTCGTCGACGAGCTCAGCCTCTACCAGGCGCCCCTCGTGCTCGGGGCGGGTCGGCCGGCCTTCGAGGAGCTGGGCGTCGGCACCCTCGCGGACGCCTCCCGGTGGCGGCTCGACCCCGCCGGTGGCGGACCCGTCCAGCAGTTGGGCCCCGACCTGTGGATCCACCTGCGGCCCGCCCCGCCGGGCTGAGCACCCCCGGGCCGCGGGGAGCCGCGGCCCGGGACTCCCGCGGCCGGGGCACCGGCAGGACCGGGCAGGAACCGATCAGAGACCGACCAGAGACCGACAGAGATCAGAGGAAGCACCGCATGTTCACAGGAATCGTCGCCGGCCAGGGCACCGTGCGCTCGGTCGAGCCCCGCCCGGACGGCACGAGCGCCCGCCTGCTGGTGGACGCCGGGCCGCTCGTGGCGGACCTGCCGCACGGCGGCTCCCTCGCCGTCAACGGGGTCTGCCTCACCGCCACGCGCACCGAGGAGATCGGCCCGGGCCAGTTCCTGGCCGACGTCATCGGCGAGACGCTCGTGCGCACCACCCTCGGGGCGCTGGCCGCCGGGGACACCGTGAACCTGGAGCGCTGCGTGCCGGCCGGCGGCCGGCTCGACGGGCACGTGGTGCAGGGCCACGTGGACGGCACGGGCACCGTCACGGACCGGGAGGACCTGGGGGAGTGGGAGCGGGTGCGCATCCGGGTGCCCGCCGACCTGGCCCCCTTCGTCGCCGAGAAGGGATCGGTCGCCGTGGACGGGGTGTCCCTCACGGTGACGGCGGTGAGCGCGCCGGGTGCCGCGGAGCACTGGTTCGAGGTCGGCCTCATCCCGGCCACGCTCGCAGAGACCACCCTCGGACGCCGCCCCGTCGGCGCGTCCGTCAACCTCGAGGTCGACGTCCTCGCGAAGTACGCCCAGCGCCTGCTGGCCTTCGCCCGGACCGACAGCACCCCGGCGCCCCCGACGGCCCGGCCCACGGCAGGAGAAGGAGCATGATGCGGACCAGCAGCACCCACGAGGGAACGGGCCGGACGGCGGACGGGACCACGGGGGAGGGAGCGACGGAGGAGATCCGGCTCGACCCCGTGGCCGCGGCCGTCGAGGCGATGGCCCAGGGCCGGCCGGTCGTCGTCGTGGACGACGCCGACCGGGAGAACGAGGGCGACATCGTCTTCGCGGCCGAGCACGCGACGCCCGAGCTGATGGGCTTCACCGTCCGGCACACCTCCGGGGTCGTGTGCGTGCCCATGACGGGGGTGCGGGCCGATGCGCTGCGGCTGCCCCCGATGGTCGACGTCAACGAGGACTCGAAGGGCACCGCCTACACCGTCACCTGCGACGCCCGCCTGGGGGTCAGCACCGGCATCAGCGCCGCCGACCGCGCGCTGACCGCCCGGGTGCTGGCCGATCCCGCGGCCGGGCCGGGGGACATCACCCGGCCCGGGCACATGCTGCCCCTGCGGGCCGCCGACGGCGGGGTCGCCGTGCGCCGCGGGCACACCGAGGCCGCCGTCGAGCTGTGCTCCCTCGCCGGGCTCGAGCCGGTCGGCGTGATCGCCGAGCTCGTCCACGACGAGGGCGAGATGATGCGCCTGCCCGCCCTGCGGGTCTTCGCCGACCGGCACGGGATCCCGCTGGTGAGCATCGAGGACCTGGCCGCGCAGCTGCGGGAGGGCCGCCGATGAGGCCGGACGCCCCCCTGGTGAGCTCCGAGCCCGTGGTCGTGCCCACGCCCGAGGGCCGGTTCGAGGTGATCGGCTGGCAGCTACCCGGCGGGCCCGGGGGCCCGGTGGCCGAGCACCTCAGTCTCACCGCGCCGTCCTCCGACCGTGTGCCCGTGGGCCGGCCGCCGCTCGTGCGGCTGCACTCCGAGTGCCTCACGGGTGACGTCTTCGGGTCCTACCGGTGCGACTGCGGGCCCCAGCTGCACCTCGCGCTGCGGCGGATCGCCGACGACGGCGGCACCCTGCTCTACCTGCGCAACCACGAGGGCCGGGGGATCGGCCTGGTCAACAAGCTGCGCGCCTACAAGCTCCAGGACGGCGGGGCGGACACGGTCGAGGCCAACGAGCTGCTCGGCCTGCCGGCCGACGCCCGGGACTACACCGCCGCGGCGGCGATCCTGCACCGGCTCGGGCTGACCCGGATCCGGCTCCTGAGCAACAACCCGGCCAAGGCCGAGCGCCTGGGCGACCTGGGCATCGACGTCGTCGCGATGGTGCCCAACGAGGTGCCCGCCCGCCCGGAGAACCACGACTACCTCGTGACCAAGCGGGACCGCATGCGGCACCGCCTGCGCCACGTCGACGACACCGTCGCCCACCGCGGCGCGGCCGCCGAGGCCGCCGACGGCACCACCGACGGCACCACCGACGGCACCACCGACCGCACCACCGACCGCACCACCGACAGCACAGGAGACCTCACCCCATGAGCGGACACGGCGCCCCCGACATCGACCTCAGCACCGACGACGCGAGCGGCCTGCGCGTCGCCGTCGTCGCCTCGAGCTGGCACACGCAGATCATGGACGGGCTGGTCGACGGCGCCCGCCGCGCGCTCGCCGACGCCGGCGTGCGGAACGCGACGGTCGTGCGGGTGCCCGGCAGCTTCGAGCTGCCGGTCGCCGCGGCCCGCCTCGCCCCGGGCCTCGACGCCGTGGTGGCCCTCGGCGTGGTGGTGCGCGGCGGCACCCCGCACTTCGACTACGTGTGCTCGGCGGCCACGCAGGGCCTCACGGACGTCTCGGTGCGCACCGGCGTGCCCGTGGGCTTCGGCGTGCTCACCTGCGACACCGAGCAGCAGGGGCTCGACCGGGCCGGGCTCGAGGGCTCCCAGGAGGACAAGGGCTACGAGGCCACGGCCGCCGCGGTGCGGACCGCGCTGCTGCTGCGCTCCCTCGGAGTCTGAGACCGGCGTCGCGCGCCGCGCCGGCCCGGGCCGGTCGGGAGGCCGTCGCGGACGCATTACCCTGGTAGTCGTGAAAACCTTCGAGACCCTCTTCGCCGAGATCAGCGACAAAGCCGTGACCCGACCGGAGGGCTCCGGCACGGTCCGGGAGCTCGACACCGGCGTGCACGGCATCGGCAAGAAGGTCGTCGAGGAGGCCGCCGAGGTCTGGATGGCCTGCGAGTACGAGACGCCGGAGCAGGCCGCGGAGGAGATCTCGCAGCTGCTGTACCACCTGCAGGTGATGATGGTCGCGAAGGGCCTGCGGCTCGAGGACGTCTACCGCCACCTCTGAGCGCGCCGCCGCACCGTCCCGCCCCACCGAACGTCCTGAGCCGAGAAGGAACCCCATGCTGCGTGTCGCAGTGCCCAACAAGGGCGCCCTGTCCGAGTCCTCCGTCACCATGCTCAAGGAGGCCGGCTACCGGCAGCGGCGGGACTCCCGCGAGCTGGTGCTCGTGGACCCCGAGAACAACGTCGAGTTCTTCTACCTGCGCCCCCGCGACATCGCGGTGTACGTGGGCGGGGGCATCCTCGATGTCGGGATCACCGGCCGGGACCTGCTCCTGGACTCGGGGGCCCGCGCGGACGAGGACCTCGGCCTGGACTTCGCCCGGTCCACGTTCCGCTTCGCGGGTCCGGCGGGGGAGTTCTCCTCGATCGCCGAGCTCGCGGGCCGCCGGATCGCCACGAGCTACGACGGCCTGCTGCGCGACTACCTCGCCGAGCGCGGCGTGGACGCCTCCGTGGTCCGCCTCGACGGCGCCGTGGAGTCCTCCATCCGGCTGGGCGTGGCCGACGCGATCGCCGACGTCGTGGAGACCGGCAACACCCTGCGCGCCGCGGGCCTGCAGGTCTTCGGGGACCCCATCATGACGTCCGAGGCGCTGCTGATCCGCAGCCGGGCGGCCGCCGAGCCCGAGGGCCTGGCCGTGCTGCGGCGCCGCCTGCAGGGGGTGCTCGTGGCCCGGCAGTACGTGCTGATGGACTACGACGTGGCCGAGGAGTTCGTCGAGGCCGCCACCCAGATCACCCCCGGCATGGAGGGGCCCACCATCTCCCGGCTCGGCCGCGGCAACGCCTGGGCGGTCCGCGCCATGGTCCCCAAGTCCGAGACGAACAAGGTCATGGACGCCCTCTACGACGTCGGGGCCCGCGCCATCCTGGTCTCCCCGATCCAGGCCGCCCGGATCTGAGCCGTCCTTCCCGCCCCATCCCCGCAGCCGAGGAGGTGCCGCCCGTGGGCGTTGCCGTACGTGTCATCCCGTGCCTGGACGTCGACGCCGGTCGAGTCGTCAAGGGCGTGAACTTCGAGAACCTGCGCGACGCCGGGGACCCGGTGGAGCTCGCCAAGCGGTACAACGAGGCCGGCGCGGACGAACTGACGTTCCTCGACGTCACGGCGTCCTCGGCGGCCCGGGCGACGACCTTCGACGTGGTCTCCCGCACCGCGGAGCAGGTGTTCATCCCGCTTACCGTGGGCGGCGGCGTCCGCGCGGTCGCCGACGTGGACCGGCTGCTGCGCTGCGGCGCGGACAAGGCCTCCATCAACACCGCCGCGGTCGCCCGCCCCGGGGTCATCGACGAGATCACCGGGCACTTCGGCAGCCAGGTGCTCGTCCTCTCGCTGGACGCCCGGCGCACCGGCAACACCGCCTCCGGCTTCGAGGTCACGACCCACGGAGGGCGCACCCTGACCGGTCTCGACGCCCTCGACTGGGCGCGGGAGGCCGAGGACCGCGGCGTGGGCGAGATCCTGCTGAACTCGATGGACGCGGACGGCACCCAGGAGGGCTTCGACCTGGAGATGATCCGGGCCGTGCGCGCCCGGGTGCACGTGCCCCTGATCGCCTCGGGCGGGGCCGGGGCCGCCGAGCACTTCCCGCCCGCCGTCGACGCGGGCGCCGACGCCGTGCTCGCCGCCTCGATCTTCCACTTCGGGCCCGTCCACGCGATCGCCGAGGTCAAGGACGCGCTGCGGGCCGCGGGCCACGAGGTCCGCTGACAGGCACCGTGGCCCGGGACGTCCACCCGGCGTAGAGTCGACAGTGAGCTGACGACAGTCGCTCGACAGGCCGACCCGAAGGAGAGTCCACCGTGGGACTGAACAGCATCATCAGGAGCGTCACCGGTCGTGCCGGGGGGACCACCGGTCGTGCCGCCGGAGGACGAGGCGGAACCCGCGGGATGAACGCCGCGGGCCAGGCGGGCGCGGGCAGGTCCGGCGGCCGCGGCCTCGGCGGCGTGCTGCGGGGACTCCTCAACCGCCGATAGCGCCCCGCGCAGGAGCGGTCCCGTCCCGGGGCCGCTCCTGCGCCCGTCGAGGACACCGATGACCACGCCCGAGACCTCAGGACCGCAGGAGGCCGCCCGCCCCGCGGCGGACCCGGTCCACCGGACCTCCTTCGCCACGCACGACGCCGACCGGGGCATCGCGGCCATGTCCGAGCTCTACACCGGTCTCGGCATGCGGGCGCCCACCGACGGCTCGTTCGAGCTGCGGATGGCGGCCACGGCGGTCGGCCCGCTGCTCGCCCACCGCTTCCGGCTGTCCACCTCGGAGTCCTCCGGCACCGGCGACGTCTCGGGCACGTACTCGGTGGTGCACGTGCTGACCGGGCACCTGACGGTGAGCGCCGGTCGGCAGACCGTCGCCACGCCGCTGCCGTTCCTGCTGCCGCAGGGGGTGTACGGCGGCCGGTGGGAGGGGCTGCTCGAGCTGAGCACGGTGGTCCTGGACGCGAGCTCCGTCGAGGAGACCGCGCGGGACCTGCTCGGCGTGCCGGGCTTCGACCTGCGCTTCACCGGCAGCATGCCCGTGTCCCCGCAGATGGCGCGGCACTGGCTCGCCCAGGTGCGGCATGTCCACCGGGACGTGCTGCCCAACACGGAGGCCCTGCGCACGCCCCTGGTGCGGGGGCAGGCGTTCCGGTCGCTCGCCGCGGCCCTGCTGCACTGCTTCCCGAACACCTTCCTGGCACAGCCGGCGCCGCGGGAGAGCGCCCCGGCGCTGCCGGGGCAGGTGCGCCGGGCGGTCGCCTTCGTCGACGAGCACCTGCACGAGGACGTCGGGCTCGCCGAGATCGCGGCGGCGGCACGGATGAGCCCCCGCGGGCTGCAGGCCGCGTTCCGCCGGGAGCTCGGCCGCACCCCCGTCGGCTACCTCCGCGAGGCCCGCCTGGACGCGGCCCGCCAGGACCTGCTCGGCGCCGACCCCGCGGCGGGCGGGACGGTCGCGGCCGTCGCGGCGCGCTGGGGCTTCGCCCATCCCGGGCGCTTCGCGAGCGCCTACCGGGCGCGGTTCGGGGAGCCGCCCGGCGCCACGCTGCAGCGCTGAGCCGGCGGGGTCAGGTCCCGTCCCGGCACGTCGCGTCCAGCCAGTCCCGCACGGGCCCGAGCGCCTCGTCCAGCGCCTGCCCGTCGAAGCGCGCCGACGGGTCCTCCGCGAGCGCCTCGCCGTAGGAGTCGACCAGCAGCTGCACCCGGGCGTAGTCCGCCGCCAGCGCCGGCGGGGCGTCGCCGCGCACGCCCTCGACCTCGTCCTCGACGTCCTGGACCTCCGCCACGGTCGGTCCCGCCGCGAGGCCGGCCGGGAGCAGGGCGAGCACCAGGAGGTCGTCGGCGACCGCCGCGCACGCCTCGCGCCGGTCCGGATAGGCGCCCCACGGGCCGTCCGGGGCGGGCGATCCGGCGGGGGAGGTCGCCGGCGCCGCCGTGGGCGCCTCGGCCGTGGCGGGGCCGGCCGTGGGGCGCGGTCCGCCGGGATCCCCGCACCCGCCCAGCAGCGCGACGGCGAGCACGGCCGCCGCCGCGCCGGGGGCCGCCCGTCGTCCCGCCGTCGTCCTCGGATGCATCGTCTCGGTGTCCCGCCCGCCGTTGCCGCACTGGTCCTGCTCCCACGATAGGCCTCGCCGGCCGGGCCCGGGCGGAGCCCGGGGAAGGACGCAGGGCGGCACCGACGACCCCGCCGCGCGAGGGGCGCTCCCGTCCTGCCTATCCTGGAGCCCGGAGCGGCGGGAGGAGGTCGGACGTGGGACTCGCCGTCGTCGTCGCCGCCCGGGTCTGCGCCCTGGCGGTCGCCCTCTGGGCGCTGGTCTCCCGGGCCGACTGCGCCTTCGTGACGCGCACCTGCCTGGGCACGAACCTCTTCAGCTACTTCACGATCCACAGTGCCGTGCTGTTCGTCCTGGCCGTGCTGCTGGCCCTGCTGCACACGGCCGCCCGCGCCGCGGAACCGGGCTGGCTGACCGGGCTCCGGGCGATGGCCACCACCTACACCGTGGTCTCCGGGGTCGTGTTCGGGGTGCTGCTGGCCAACGCCGAGCTGTTCGGCCACCTCTTCCTCGTGCCGCTGTCCTCGCAGGTCCTGCACTTCGTGCTGCCCGTCTACGCCGTGGCCGACCTCCTGCTCGCCCCGGGCCGCCGCCGGCTGCGCTGGGCCGCCACCTGGACGTCGACCGTCTTCCCGGCGCTGTGGGCCGTGTACACCCTGATCCGCGGGCGGCTGGTCGGCTGGTACCCGTACTTCTTCCTCGACCCCGACCTGGTGGGCGGCTACCGGGCGGTGGGCACGTACGCCCTCGGGCTGTCCGTGCTCATCCTCGCGGTGTCCTTCCTCACCGTGGCCGCCACCCGCCTGCCCGCCGTCCGGGTAGGGTCGGCCCATGGACGACTCCGCCCCCGCCGGCAGCACCCCTGACCCGGACGACGCCCGGCTGCTGCGCTCGGTCCGACGTCTGGTGGACCGGCTCTCCGCCCTGCCGCCCGAGCGCGGCGACGAGCCCACGCCGCTCGGGCGGCACCTGTCGGCCGTGCTCGGCGCGGACGTGCGCACCCTGCCGGTGGTCTCGGAGGACTTCGCCCCGCACCGCCTCGTCGACGTCGACATCGCCCTCGCGGAGCTGGCCGGGGACGGGCCCGGGTCCCTCCTCGGGGTCAGCGGCGGCCGGAGCAGCCAGGACCTGGGCCTCGCCGAGCTGCTGTCGGCCCCGTACTCCGGGGCCGACGTCGGCCCCGTCGACTACGCCACCCGGGCCACGGGCCCGGACACGGAACGGCAGGTCGTGGCGTTCGGCATCCGCTGCCTCACCGTGGACGGGGTGCCCGTGGCCGTGCTCCAGCGCATGCCCCGGCCCGAGTACGGACGCAGCCGGGTGCTCCTCGAGGTGCTCGCGGCGGAGCCCGCCGTCTGCGCCGTGCTCCTCGCCCGGCTGCGCGCGCTGATGCTCCGGCGCAGCGTGCTGCGCGGCCAGGTGCTCTCGTTCGCCGCCACCGAGTACGGCAGCGAGGCCGGCGCCACGTTCCTGCCGCGCCCGCACGAGCCCGCCGACGGCATCGTGCTGCCCGCCGGGCTGCTGGAGAAGGTCGTGGGGCACGTCGTGGGCATCGGGGAGCACCGGGACGCGCTCCGGGCCGCGGGCCAGCACCTCAAGCGCGGGATCCTGCTCCACGGCCCGCCCGGCACCGGCAAGACCCTCACGGTCCGGCACCTGCTCTCCGAGACCCCGGGGACCACGGCCGTCCTGCTGACAGGGCCGAGCCTGCACCTCGTCGGGGCCGCCGCCGAGGTGGCCCGCACCTTCCAGCCGTCGATCGTGGTGCTCGAGGACGTGGACCTCGTGGCCATGGACCGGGACCTCGGGACCGGGCCCGCGCCGGTGCTCTTCGAGGTGCTCGACGCCCTGGACGGGCTCGACGGCGACGCCGACGTCGCCTTCGTGCTCACGACCAACCGCGTGGCCGTGCTCGAGCGGGCCCTCGCCGAGCGCCCGGGCCGGGTGGACCTCGCCGTCGAGATGCCGCTGCCGGACGCGGACGCCCGGTCCCGGCTGTTCCGCCGGTACGCGGGGCAGCAGAGCTTCTCGGCCGCCGCCCTCGACGCCGCGGCGTCGCGCGCGGAGGGGACCACCGGGTCCTTTCCCAAGGAGCTGGTCCGCCGGGCCGTCCTGGCGGCGGCCGTGCGGGGCGAGGACGCGACGGACGCGGACCTGACCGCCGCCCTCGAGGAGCTCCTCTCCGGCCGGGAGGCGCTGACCCGCCGGCTGCTCGGCCACGCCGGCGCCGGTGACGACCCGGACGAGGTCCCCGCCGGGGACCCTGCCGAGGACCCCGCCGGGGGCACGTCCGTGCCCCCGGGGGACGATCTGCCGGAGCATGCCTGACGGTCCCGGCGCCGCCCGTGGGGCGGCCGTGGCCCCGCGCCGCCCGGTCCGGTCGATAGGATGGGTGACGATGAGCGAGCAGACCCCCGACACCGGAACCGACGTCCTCGATCCCGCCGTGGCCCGGCGGCTCAAGCGTGACCCCTCGGGTCTCGTGGCCGCCGTGGTGCAGCAGCACGACACCAAGGAGGTGCTCATGCTGGGCTGGATGGACGACGAGGCCCTGCGCCGCACCCTCACGCAGGGCCGTGTGACGTTCTGGTCCCGCTCCCGCCAGGAGTACTGGCGCAAGGGGGACACGTCCGGGCACGTCCAGACGGTGCGCAGCGTCAGCCTCGACTGCGACGGCGACGCCCTGCTCGTGCAGGTCGATCAGACCGGGGCCGCATGCCACACCGGCACCCGCAGCTGCTTCGACGGCCGCGACCTCGGCGCCGTCGCCGCCGTCTGACCCGCACCCTCCGCACCCCGCCCGCCACCAGGAAGTCAGGTCGACACCCATGCAGGACCTGGGCACCATCAGCCCCACGCTCGAGGAGTTCCGCGCGCTCGCCGCGGAGCGCCGCGTCATCCCCGTCCGCGTCAAGATCCTCGCCGACGCCATGACCCCGATCGGCCTCTACCGGGCGCTCGCCCTGGAGGACGGGGCGGCGCGGGCGGGCACGTTCCTCCTCGAGTCCGCCGCGGAGGGCGGGGTCTGGTCCCGCTACTCCTTCATCGGCGCCAACTCCCGGGCCACGCTCACCGCCCGGGACGGCGAGGCGCACTGGATCGGCCGGGCCCCGGCGGGCGCCCCCACCGGCGGCAACCCCGTGGAGGCGCTGCGGGACACCATGGCGCTGCTGCACACGGAGCGCTTCGAGGACGTCCCCCCGCTCACCTCGGGGCTCGTGGGCTTCGTGGGCTGGGAGGCCGTGCGCCGCTGGGAGCGGCTGCCGCACCCGCCGGAGGACGACCTGCGCATCCCCGAGCTGGCCATGAACCTGGTCTCGGACATCGCGATCCACGACAACACGGACGGCACCGTGATGCTCGTGGCCAACGCGATCAACTTCGACGACACGGACGAGCGCGTCGACGAGGCCTGGGCCGACGCGGTGGACCGGGTGCACGCCATGCTCGAGAAGCTCGCCCGCCCCCTGGGCCGGGCCACGGCCTCGACCCTCACCGGCAGCGACGAGATCCGCGGGGACCTGGAGTCCAAGGTCGACCAGAGCTGGGACCGCTCCCTGTTCATGAACTCCATCGTGGAGGGCAAGAAGGCCATCGTGGACGGGGACATCTTCCAGGTGGTCGTCTCCCGGCGCTTCGAGACCGAGTGCACGGCCGACTCCCTCGACGTCTACCGCATGCTGCGCGCCATCAACCCCAGCCCGTACATGTACCTGTACAGCTTCGAGGACGCCGGCGGGCGTCCCTTCTCGATCGTGGGCTCCTCCCCGGAGGCGCTCGTGACCGTCACGGGCGAGCAGGCCGTGACCCACCCCATCGCCGGCTCCCGCCCGCGCGGGCGCACGGTCGAGGAGGACCTCGCGCTGGAGCGCGACCTGCTCCAGGACGAGAAGGAGCGCTCCGAGCACCTCATGCTCGTCGACCTCGCCCGCAACGACATCTCCAAGATCGCCGTGCCCGGCACGGTGGAGGTCACCGAGTTCATGGAGGTCGAGCGCTTCAGCCACATCATGCACCTGTGCTCCAACGTCGTCGGCCGGATGCGCCCGGACGCGACCGCCTACGACGTGCTCGCCGCGACCTTCCCCGCCGGCACCCTCTCCGGGGCGCCCAAGCCCCGGGCGCTGCGCCTGCTCGACGAGTACGAGCCGCTGCGCCGCGCCGTCTACGGCGGCGTGGTCGGCTACCTCGACTTCGCGGGGGACATGGACATGGCCATCGCCATCCGCACGGCCCTGCTCGTCGACGGCAAGGCCTACGTGCAGGCCGGCGGCGGGATCGTCGCGGACTCGGACCCCGAGACGGAGGCGCTCGAGTCCCTCAACAAGGCCACCGCGCCGCTGCGGGCGGTGCTGCTCGCCGAACGGCTGCACGCCCTGGACCTCGACCGGGTGGCCGTCCCCGGGACGGGCGCCGGGCGTGCCTGAGGCCCGCGGCTCCCGGCGGGCGGCGCTGTCCCGGCGGTCCACGGTGGTGCTCGCCACCCTGGTCGCCGCCCTGGCCGTGTTCGCCTGCTCCGCCGCCACCTGGATCTCCGCCACGGTGCGGACCACGCTCGAGCCCGTGACCGTGGACGTCGCCGGCTCCGACGCCGCCCCGGCTGTCACCGCCCTCGGGCTGGTCGCGGCCGCCGGCGCCCTGACCACCGCGATCTCCGGGCGGGTCCTGCGCGCCGTGGTGTCGGTGGTGGTCCTGCTCGCCGGCCTCGGCGCGCTGGCCGCGTCCGCCGCGGTGCTGGCCGACCCGGCCGGCGCCGCGCGGACCGCCGTGGGCGAGGCCACCGGGATGATCAACGCCGGCGGCGACTTCGCCGTCACCGCCTGGCCCGCGCTCGCCGCCGCCTCCTCGGCGCTCGTGGCGCTGTGCGGGGCCTGGGCGCTCGTGGCGGGCCGGTCCTGGACGGGAGCCCGGCGCTACGAGCGCTCCGGCACGGACACGTCCCCGGCCGGGACGCCCCGCCCCGGCGACGAGATCGACTCCTGGGACGCCCTCACCGAGGGCCGCGACCCCACCGCCTGAGCGCCGCCCCCGGAGCCCCGCGGGCCGTGCGCGGGGCCGGGCCGCGGGGTGGCACAATGGGACGGGACAGACTGTCAGCAACCGCCGCGCCCCGCCGGGGCCGTGCGCGCGGAGCCGGCCGGCTCCGGCAGGAACATCGGGAGTGCAACAACATGGCAAACGGAAACGAGATCGTCCTCGACCACACCGGCTTCGTGGGGCACGGCAACACGCTGGCCGCGTGGGTGACCGTCGGCATCATGTCGGTGGGCGTCATCGTGGGCGTGGTGGGCTTCACGGTGGGTAGCACCGTCGGGCTGATCGCGGGCATCGTGCTCGTCGTCGTCGGGCTCGTCGCCGGCGCCGTGCTCAGCCGCATGGGCCACGGCAGCAGCTCCGAGCAGCGCAAGCACGAGGTCCGCCACCAGGGCTGAGACCCGGCCGGCGCGAGCCGGCCCTCGGGAGCGCGGCCCGCGCACCGCCCGTCCGGTCCGCACCGCGCCCGGACGCCGTCCCCCCCGGTCCGGGCGCGGCCCCGCACCCCACCGACGCACCAGGGCGGCCAGTGCCGCCGAGAGGACAGGAAACCATGTCGCAACAGAGCACCGGGACGGTCCTGGACGCCATCATCGACGGCGTCCGGGAGGACCTGGCGGAGCGCCGCGCCCGCGTCGGCCTCGACGAGCTCCGCCGGGCGGCCGCGCAGCGCCCGCCCGCCCTGGACGCCGAGACGGCGCTGCGCGGGCCCGGCGCGGACGCCGTGCAGGTCATCGCCGAGGTCAAGCGCTCGAGCCCCTCCAAGGGCGCGCTCGCCCCGATCGACGACCCCGCGCAGCTGGCCGCCGCCTACGAGCACGGCGGGGCGTCGGTGATCTCCGTGCTCACCGAGCAGCGGCGCTTCAACGGCTCCCTGGCGGACCTCGACGCCGTGCGCGCGGCGGTGGGGGTGCCGGTGCTGCGCAAGGACTTCACGGTCGACGAGTACCAGATCTGGGAGGCGCGCGCCCACGGGGCCGACCTCGTCCTGCTGATCGTCGCCGCCCTGTCCGACGACGAGCTGCGCCGCTTCCTCGCGCTGACCCACGAGCTGGGCATGCACGCCCTCGTGGAGACGCACACGCCGGAGGAGATCGAGCGCGCCGTCGCCGTGGGCGCCCGCATCGTGGGCGTCAACGTCCGCAACCTCAAGACCCTCGACACCGACGTCGGGACGTTCGGCCGGCTCGCCGGTCTGCTGCCCCAGGACGCGGTGCTCGTGGCCGAGTCCGGGGTCGAGGGGGAGGAGCAGGTCGCCCTCTACGCGTCGCACGGGGCCAAGGCCGTCCTGGTCGGCGAGGCCCTCGTGCGCAGCGCCGAGCCCGCCGCCACCATCGCGGGGTTCCGGGCCGCCGGCGCCGCCGCCCGGGCCCGGCGGCACGTCCCCCCGGCCGAGGCGGAGACCGTCGCTGCGCAGGCCTCCTCCCTGCGCGAGGCCCCGGGACCGTACTTCGGGGACTTCGGCGGCCGGTGGATGCCCGAGTCCCTCATCGCCGCCCTCGACGAGCTCACCGACGTGTTCGAGAAGGCGAAGGCCGACCCCGAGTTCACCGCGGAGTTCCAGCGGCTCTCCCGCGACTACTCGAACCGGCCCTCCCTGCTGACCGAGGCGCAGCGCTTCGCCGCCGAGGCCGGGTGCCGGGTCTTCCTCAAGCGGGAGGACCTCAACCACACCGGCTCGCACAAGATCAACAACGTGCTCGGCCAGGCCCTGCTGGCGCGGCGGATGGGCAAGACCCGGCTCATCGCCGAGACCGGCGCCGGCCAGCACGGCGTGGCCTCGGCCACCGCGGCCGCCCTGTTCGGGATGGAGTGCGTGGTCTACATGGGTGAGGAGGACACCCGGCGGCAGGCCCTCAACGTCGCCCGCATGGAGCTGCTGGGCGCCACCGTGGTGCCCGTGACGAACGGCTCCCGCACGCTCAAGGACGCGATCAACGAGGCCCTGCGGGACTGGGTCGCCTCCGTCGAGAACACCCACTACCTGCTGGGCACCGCGGCGGGACCGTACCCGTTCCCCGCGATGGTGCGCTACTTCCACGAGCAGATCGGCGAGGAGACCCGCGAGCAGATCCTGGCGCAGACCGGGCGCCTGCCGGACGCCGTCGCGGCCTGCGTGGGCGGCGGGTCGAACGCGATCGGCATCTTCCACGGCTTCCTGGACGACCCCTCGGTGGAGCTGTACGGCCTCGAGGCCGGCGGGGACGGCGTGGAGTCCGGACGCCACGCCGCGACGATCTCCCTGGGCCGTCCCGGCGTGCTGCACGGGGCGCGGACCTACCTCATGCAGGACGAGGACGGGCAGACGCTCGAGTCCCACTCGATCTCGGCGGGCCTGGACTACCCGGCCGTGGGCCCCGAGCACTCCCACCTGCACGACATCGGGCGGGCGCGCTACGAGGCGATCACCGACACCGAGGCGATGGAGTCCTTCCGGCTGCTGTGCCGCACGGAGGGGATCATCCCCGCCATCGAGACCTCCCACGCCCTGGCCGGGGCGCTGAAGATCGGCCGCCGCTGGGTCGAGGAGCTCGGCCCGGAGGCGGCCGCGGAGAAGATCATCGTGGTCTCCCTCTCGGGGCGCGGTGACAAGGACGTGGCGACCGCCGCGGAATGGTTCGGGATGCTCCCGGACGACAGCGCCGAGGCGGAGCTCGGCGAGAAGGGCGAGCGACTGTGAGCACCACCCGATCCGAGACCCCCGGGGCCGACCTCGCGTCCCGCATCCTGCCGCCGGGCCTGAGCGCCGCCCCCGGCTCGCGGCTCGCCGCGCGCATCGCCGAGTGCCGGGCGCAGGGCCGGCCGGCGCTGGTCGGCTACCTCCCGGCCGGCTTCCCCACCGTGGAGGAGTCCATCGAGGCCGCCGTGGCCCTGGGCGCCAACGGCGCGGACGTGATCGAGATCGGCATCCCGTACTCGGACCCCGTCATGGACGGGCCGGTGATCCAGCACGCGACCACCACGGCCCTCGCCCGGGGCTTCCGGGTGGCGGACGTGTTCCGCGTGGTCCGCGCCGTGGCCGAGCGCACCGACGCGGTGCCCGTGGTGATGACCTACTGGAACCCGGTGCTCCAGATGGGCGTCGACACGTTCGCCCGGCGGCTGGCCGAGGCCGGGGGAGCGGGGATCATCACCCCCGACCTGATCCCGGACGAGGCCGGGGACTGGTTCGCGGCGTCCCAGGCCCACGGGCTGGACCGGATCTTCCTGGTGGCGCCCTCCTCCTCCCGGGAGCGGCTCGACCTGGTGGTCAAGGCCGCGAGCGGCTTCGTCTACGCGGTCTCGGTGATGGGCGTCACCGGCGCCCGGGACGCCGTCTCCGACGTGGCCGAGCAGCTCGTCGCGGACACGCGCGCGGCCGGGGCCCAGCACGTGTGCGTGGGCCTGGGCGTCTCCCGCCGGGAGCACGTCGAGGAGATCGGCGCCTACGCGGACGGGGTCATCGTGGGCACCGCCCTGGTGCAGGCGCTGGCCGACGGCGGACCCGAGGCCGTGGGCGCGCTGGCCCGGGAGCTGGCCGGGCGCGCCTGATAGCGTGACGGGGCGGACCGGCCCCTGCGGGACCGGGTCCGCCCGACCCGACGACCCCACGAGCCGAGGCCCCACCGCATGCTGCTGAGCGCCGTTCCCCCCGTGCCCGCGCTGATGAGCGCCCCGCTGCGGCAGGGCATCCCCTCCCCGGACTGGTCCGGCTTCTCCCTCGGCCCGCTGACCGTGCACGCCTACGCGCTGTGCATCCTGGCGGGCATCGCGGCGGCCCTGTGGCTGACCACGCGCCGCTGGGCGGCCCGGGGCCTGGACCCGGAGATCGTCTGGGACATCGTGATGTGGGCCGTGCCCGCCGGGATCGTGGGCGCCCGGGTGTACCACGTGCTCATCACCGACCCGGCCGGCTACTTCGGACCCGGCGCGGACCCCGTCGACGCGCTGCGGATCTGGGAGGGCGGCCTCGGCATCATGGGCGCCGTGGCGTTCGGCGCGGCCGCCGCGTGGTGGGTGTGCCGCCGGCACGGGGTGTCCCTGACCGTCTTCGCCGACGCGGCCGCGCCCGGGCTGCTGCTCGCGCAGGCGATCGGGCGCTGGGGCAACTGGTTCAACCAGGAGCTGTTCGGGCGGCCCACCACCCTGCCGTGGGGGCTCGAGATCGACCCGGCCGGCGCCAACTTCCCCGCCGGGCTGCCGGCGGACACCCTCTTCCACCCCACGTTCCTCTACGAGTCCCTGTGGAACCTGCTCGGCGTGCTGCTGCTGCTGGCCCTGGACCGGCGGCTCCGCCTGGACGGCGGCCGCCTGTTCGCCCTCTACCTCATCCACTACGGCCTGGGCCGGATGCTCATCGAGCTGTTCCTGCGCATCGACCCGTCCCTCATGGTGCTGGGCCAGCGGGTGCACGTGTGGACCGCCGCGGGGGTCGTGCTGCTGGGCGTGGCCCTGTTCGCGGCCGTGGTGCTCCGCCGCCGGAGGGCCCGGGGC
The DNA here is from genome assembly GCF_042802875.1 of Kocuria sp. NPDC057446. Lineage (NCBI taxonomy): Bacteria > Bacillati > Actinomycetota > Actinomycetes > Micrococcales > Micrococcaceae > Kocuria > Kocuria sp. NPDC057446. Next base: position 23,233 of record NZ_JBHVDI010000032.1, read on the forward strand.
GCCGCCGTGGATCCCGCGCGCGCCTGATACCGCACCGGGGCCCGGAGCGGGGCCCGTGGCCGCAGAGTTTTCAGAGCTGTAACATCTGAGTGCTAGTTTTTACTCGCTCCTGACCGGCGGACGGGTGAACCACGTCCACCGCTCCGGCGCACGCCACGATCGTCCACCGTCGGACATTCCTGGAACGGGGCCCTTCCGCCGCCCGGCACCTCGAGCGCACACCGCACGGGGACGCCGGTGGCAGCTCACGATCCGGCGGCACCTCCCGACCGGAGCTCTGCCGCGGGGGCCGCTCCTGTTGACCGCATCCCCATGGTGAGGAAACGTCTGTCATGACCTCTACCCCGGCCGGCACCCCCGGTGACCACTCTGCCCAGGACGGCACGGACCCGCGTCCGGCCGATCCCGCCCGGACCGGGCAGGAGCAGGTGGAGTCCCCGTTCGAGCAGTTCTCCAACGCGCCCGAGGAGCAGGGGCTCTACCACCCGGACGAGGAGAAGGACGCCTGCGGCCTCGCCGTGGTCGCGACCCTCAACGGCACCCCGAGCCACGAGATCGTCGACGCCGCGCTGACGGCCCTGCGCAACCTGGAGCACCGTGGCGCCGTCGGCGGCGACGAGGGCACCGGTGACGGTGCCGGGCTGCTCACGCAGCTGCCGGACGCGTTCTTCCGCGCCGTCCTCGACTTCGGGCTGCCGCCACTGGGCGGCTACGCCGTGGGCACCGCGTTCCTCCCGCACGGCGGGGAGAACGCGGAGCGCATCCAGGGCGCCCTCGAGGAGCTCGCGCGCTCCGAGGAGCTCGAGGTCCTCGGCTGGCGGCCCGTCCCGGTGGCCGAGTCCGTGGTGGGCCGGTCCGCCCGCGAGGTCATGCCCTACTTCGTGCAGCTCTTCGTGGCCGAGCCCGCCCCGGCCCCCGAGGACGAGGCCGCCCGGCGGCGCCTGGACCAGAAGGCGTTCCGGCTGCGCAAGCGGGCCCAGAACCGCTCCGGCGTCTACTTCCCCTCGCTGTCCTCGCGCACCATCGTCTACAAGGGCATGCTCACCACCCAGCAGCTCGAGCCCTTCTACCCGGACCTCTCCGACGACCGGTTCAGCACCGAGCTCGCGATCGTGCACTCCCGGTTCTCCACCAACACGTTCCCCTCGTGGCCGCTGGCCCAGCCCATGCGCACGCTCGCCCACAACGGCGAGATCAACACCGTCAAGGGCAACCGGAACTGGATGCGCGCCCGCCAGTCGCAGCTGAAGTCCCCGCTGCTGGGCCGCAACCCAGAGGAGCTGTTCCCGATCTGCTCGGAGGGCGCGTCCGACTCGCAGTCCCTCGACGAGGTCGCCGAGCTGCTCGTGCTCTCCGGCCGGCCCGTGACGCAGGCCATGATGATGATGATCCCGGAGGCCTGGGAGAACCACGAGACCATGGACCCGGCCCGCAAGGCGTTCTACCGCTACCACGCCTCCTTCATGGAGCCCTGGGACGGCCCGGCCGCGGTGGCCTTCACCGACGGCGTGCAGGTCGGCTCGCTGCTGGACCGCAACGGACTGCGCCCGGGCCGCTTCTGGGTCACCGACGACGGCCTGGTCGTCTTCGCCTCGGAGGTCGGCGTCGTCGACGTCGGGGACCGCAAGATCGTGCGCAAGGGCCGCGTGTCCCCGGGCACGATGTTCCTCGTGGACACCGCCCGGGGCCGGATCGTCGAGGACGCCGAGATCAAGGCCCAGATCGCCGACGCCGCTCCGTGGGAGGAGTGGGCCGACGGCAACATCATCGACATCAAAGACCTGCCCGAGCGCGAGCACATGGTCCACCCGCGCTCCTCCATCACCCTGCGCCAGAAGACCTTCGGGTACACGCAGGAGGAGCTGAAGATGATCGTGGGGCCCATGGCGGCCAAGGGCGCCGAGCCGATCTACGCGATGGGCACCGACACCCCGATCGCCGTGCTCTCCGAGAAGTCCCGCACCCTCTTCGACTACTTCGTGCAGTCCTTCGCGCAGGTCACCAATCCGCCGCTGGACGCCATCCGCGAGGAGCTCGTCACGAGCCTGCGCGGCTCCGTGGGCCCCACCGGGAACCTGCTGACCACCGACCGGGTGCGCACCCGTCAGGTCGCGGTGGACTTCCCCGTGATCGACAACGACCAGCTGGACCAGTTTCTGCACATCGAGGGCGAGGACGGCATGCCCGCGGCCCTCAAGGTGCGGGGCCTGTACCGTCCCGACGGCGGCGCGGAGTCCCTGCGCGCCCGGATCGCGGAGATCTGCGAGAAGGTCTCCGCCGCCGTGGCCCGCGGCGTGGAGTACGTCATCGTCTCGGACCGCGACTCCAACGGCGCGTGGGCGCCGATCCCGTCGCTGCTGCTCACCTCGGCCGTGCACCACCACCTCCTGCGCTCGGCGACCCGCACCAAGGTGGCGCTGGTCGTGGAGGCGGGCGACGTGCGCGAGGTCCACCACGTGGCGCTGCTCATCGGCTACGGCGCCTCCGCGGTCAACCCGTACCTGGCGATGGAGTCCGCCGAGGAGCTGGTGCGCTCGGGCGACCTCACCGGGATCACCACCGAGCACGCGGTGCACAACCTCATCAAGGCCCTGGGCAAGGGCGTGCAGAAGATCATGTCCAAGATGGGCATCTCCACGGTGTCCTCCTACTGCGGCGCCCAGGTCTTCGAGGCGCTCGGCCTGTCGCGGGAGCTCGTGGACGACTACTTCACCGGCACCCACACCCAGATCGGCGGCATCGGCCTCGACGTGATCGCGGAGGAGACGGCCTCCCGCCACCGCCGGGCGTACCCGGCGGACGGGGTGACCGAGCCCCACCGGGACCTCGAGACCGGCGGCGAGTACGACTGGCGCCGGGACGGCCCGCCGCACCTGTTCAACCCGCAGACCGTCTTCCGGCTGCAGCACGCCACCCGCACCGGCCGCTACGACATCTTCAAGTCCTACACGAAGCTCGTGGACGACCAGACGAAGAAGCTGCTGACCCTGCGCGGGCTGCTCGGCTTCGCCTCGGACCGCAAGCCCGTGCCGCTCGAGGAGGTCGAGCCCGTCAGCTCGATCGTCAAGCGCTTCCAGACCGGGGCGATGAGCTACGGCTCCATCTCCCAGGAGGCGCACGAGACCCTGGCGATCGCCATGAACCGGCTCGGCGCCAAGTCGAACACCGGTGAGGGCGGCGAGGACGTCGACCGGCTGCTCGACCCGGAGCGCCGCTCCGCGATCAAGCAGGTGGCCTCCGGCCGGTTCGGGGTCACGAGCCTGTACCTGACCAACGCCGACGACATCCAGATCAAGATGGCCCAGGGCGCCAAGCCCGGCGAGGGCGGCCAGCTCATGGCCCAGAAGCTCTACCCCTGGATCGCCCGCACGCGCCACTCGACCCCGGGCGTGTCCCTGATCTCGCCGCCGCCGCACCACGACATCTACTCGATCGAGGACCTGGCGCAGCTGATCTACGACCTCAAGCGCGCCAACCCGCAGGCCCGCGTGCACGTCAAGCTGGTCTCCGAGATCGGCATCGGCACCGTGGCCTCCGGCGTCACCAAGGCCAAGGCCGACGTGGTGCTCGTCTCCGGGCACGACGGCGGCACCGGCGCGGCCCCGCTGAACTCGCTCAAGCACGCCGGCGCCCCGTGGGAGCTCGGCCTCGCCGAGACCCAGCAGACGCTGATGCTCAACGGGCTTCGGGACCGCGTGGTCGTCCAGGCCGACGGGCAGATGAAGACCGGCCGGGACGTGGTCGTCGCCGCGCTGCTCGGGGCGGAGGAGTTCGGCTTCGCCACGGCCCCGCTGATCGTCGAGGGCTGCATCATGATGCGCAAGTGCCACCTGGACACCTGCCCGGTGGGCGTGGCCACCCAGAACCCCGAGCTGCGCCGGCGGTTCACGGGCAAGGCGGAGCACGTGGTGAACTTCTTCGAGTTCATCGCCGAGGAGGTCCGGGAGTACCTGGCCCAGCTCGGCTTCCGCTCGATCGAGGAGGCCGTCGGGCACGCCGAGGTCCTCGAGACCAGGGACGCCATCGACCACTGGAAGGCGCACGGGCTCGACCTCTCCCCGATCCTGCACTCCACGGTGCTCGAGCACCGGGGCGCGGCGGTGCGCAACATGCGCGGCCAGGACCACGAGCTGGAGAAGCACTTCGACAACGAGCTGATCCGGCTCTCCCGGGCCGCCCTGGAGAAGCGGGAGCCCGTGCGGATCCAGCAGCACATCATCAACACCGACCGCGCGGTCGGCACGATGCTCGGCCACGTGGTGACGAGGACGTTCGGCACGGACGAACTCGCGCACGACACCATCGACGTGACGCTCACGGGCCAGGCCGGCCAGTCGCTCGGTGCGTTCCTCCCGCAGGGGATCACCCTGCGGCTCGAGGGCGACGCCAACGACTACTCCGGCAAGGGCCTCTCCGGCGGCCGGATCATCGTGCGCCCCGAGCGGGACGCGGTGTTCGAGGCCTCCGAGAACGTCATCGCCGGCAACGTGATCGGCTACGGCGCGACGGGCGGGGAGATCTTCCTGCGCGGCACCGTGGGCGAGCGGTTCCTGGTGCGCAACTCGGGCGCCACCGCGGTGGTCGAGGGCATCGGGGACCACGGCTGCGAGTACATGACCGGCGGCACCGCCCTGGTGCTCGGCCGCACCGGGCGCAACTTCGGCGCGGGCATGTCCGGCGGCGTCGCCTACGTCATCGACCTCGCCGAGACCTCGGTCAACAAGCAGGCCCGGGACAGCGGTGAGCTGCAGCTGCTGCCCCTGGACGAGGCGGACGCCGAGATCGTGCTGGCGCTCATCACGCAGCACGCCGAGGAGACCGGCTCCGAGCTCGCCGACCGGCTCCTGGCCGATCCCGTGGCCACGCTCGGACGCTTCACCAAGGTCCTGCCGCGGGAGTACGCCGCCGTGCAGGGCATCCGCGAAGAAGCCCGCACCCAGGGGCAGGACCCCGACGGCGACGAGGCCTGGCACAAGATCCTGGAGGTGACGACCCGTGGCTGATCCGCGCGGTTTTCTGAAGGTGACCGAGCGCGTCGACCGCCCCAAGCGGCCGGTGCCCGTCCGGATCATGGACTGGAAGGAGGTCCAGGAGGCCCAGGACCGGGGCGTGCTGCAGAAGCAGGCGGGCCGGTGCATGGACTGCGGGATCCCCTTCTGCCACGAGGGCTGCCCGCTCGGGAACCTGATCCCGGAGTGGAACGACCTTGTGTGGCGCGGCCTCGACGCCGAGGCGGTCGAGCGCATGCACGCCACCAACAACTTCCCGGAGTTCACCGGACGGGTCTGCCCGGCGCCGTGCGAGTCCTCGTGCGTGCTCGGCATCAACCAGCCCGCCGTGACCATCAAGCAGATCGAGTACTCGATCGGCGAGATGGGCTTCGACGAGGGCATCGTCAAGCCGTACGTCCCGCAGCGCCTGGTCGGCAAGACCGTGGCCGTGGTGGGCTCCGGGCCCGGCGGTCTCGCGGTGGCCCAGCAGCTGACCCAGGCCGGGTTCACGGTGGCGGTCTACGAGCGCGACGACCGGATCGGGGGGCTGCTGCGCTACGGCATCCCCGACTTCAAGATGGAGAAGGAGGTCCTCGACCGGCGCCTCGACGTGATGCGCGCCGAGGGCACCCGCTTCCGCCCGGGCGTGGAGATCGGCAAGGACATCACCTGGGACCAGCTCAAGCGCCGCTACGACGCCGTGGTGGTCGCCACCGGAGCCACCGTCCCGCGCGACCTGCAGATCCCCGGCCGGGACCTCGACGGTGTCCACTTCGCCATGGACTACCTGGTGCAGGGCAACCGGGTGGTGGCCGGCGACGAGGTCGAGGACCAGATCTCCGCGGCGGGCAAGCACGTCATCGTCCTGGGCGGCGGCGACACCGGCTCCGACTGCATCGGCACCGCCAACCGCCAGGGCGCGGCGTCGATCACGTCCCTGGCGATCGGCCGCAAGCCGGCCGCGGACCGCTCCGACGCCGACCCGTGGCCCATGATGCCCAAGGTCTTCGAGGTCTCGACCTCCCACGAGGAGGGCGGGGACCGCACCTACATGGCCTCCACCGTGGAGTTCGTGGGCGACAACGGCCGGCTGACCGGCCTGAAGGTCGCCGAGACCGAGTACCTGCCCGACGGGCGGCGCGCGCCGAAGGGCGGCACCGAGCGGGTGATCCCGGCCGACCTGGTCTTCCTGGCGCTGGGCTTCACCGGCAACGAGTCCGAGGACATCACCGAGCAGATCGGCGCGGAGCTGGACGGCCGGACCAACCTGGCCCGGGACGACCGGTACATGACCAGCGTGGACGGCGTGTTCGCGTGCGGCGACGCCGGCCGGGGCCAGTCCCTGGTCGTGTGGGCGATCGCCGAGGGCCGCGCGTGCGCGGCCGCCGTCGAGCGGTTCCTCATGGGCTCGACCCGTCTGCCGGAGCCCGTGGCCCCGACCGACCGGGCCATCGACCTCACCATGTAGCACCGCACCGCCCGCCGGAGCGCACCACGGCGCGCACCACGGCGCGCACCACGGCGCGGGACGCCCCCTCCGGCCGGGCGGGTCGGCCCGCGCCGGCGCACGTCCGGGGGCCGGCGGCGGCCCGGCCGCCTCGACACCGGCGACGGCGTTGATAGGCTGGGGAGGACCTCCCGCCCCGGAGGCGGACCCCCAGGCAGTGCGGCCGGGAGCTGCGTCGTGCGACGG